>JBJEWA010000136.1:0-26158 GCA_051884805.1 Kiritimatiellia bacterium
AGCCAAACAAAAAAAAAAAAAAAAAAAAAAAGTCGTTACAGGCAACCGGACGCAGCGTATTTGCAATCAGAACCATCGCAATTCGGTCCGCTCACGTATGGCTACGGACGTGCTTTAGCCTAATTCCGGCCTTTGCGCAAGCGGGGAGGGGAGGGCTGTGCGCGGGGATGGAAGCGGCGGTGGATGTCGCCGAAGCGGGCGGCGGCGATACTTTGTGCAAGCGGGGAGGGGCGGGATATACGCAAGGATGGAAGCGACGGTAGATGGAGAGCTATGCGCGGAAATGGAAGCGGCGGTGGAGGTCGCCGAAGCAGGCGGCGACACTTTGCGCAAGCGGGGTGGGGCGGGATATACGCAGGGATGGAAGCGACGGTAGAGGGAGGGTTAGGCGCGGGGATGGAAGCGGCGGTGGATGTCGCCGAAGCGGGCGGCGTCGACATGGGTGTAGATCTGCGTCGTGCCGATGTCGGCGTGGCCGAGCAGCTCCTGGATGGCGCGGATGTCGGCGCCGTGCGCCAGCATATGGGAGGCGAAACAGTGCCGGAGGACGTGCGGCGAAATTCGGTCCGCCGCGATGCCGACGGCGGCAGCGCGTTCGCGGACGACCTTGAAGACGCCCTGACGGGTGAACGGCCGTCCGAGCCGGGTCAGGAAGACGTGCCGCACGGAGGAATTGCCGCGCGCCAGCCCTTCGCGCGCGCCGTCGAGATAGGCCGTCAGCGCCCGGCCGGCCGTCCGCCCGATCGGCACGACCCGTTCCTTCGTGCCCTTGCCGACGATCCGCAGCAGCTCGCCGTCGCCGGCGAAATCCGTCAGCGTCAGCGCGCACAGTTCGCTCGCGCGCAGCCCGCAGCCGTACAGCACCTCCAGCATGGCCCGGTCGCGCAGCGAGCGGGCGTCGTCGCCCTCCGTCCCGTCCAGCATCCGGCCGACCTCCTCCTCCGACAGGACGCGCGGCAGGAGCAGTTCGCGCTTCGGCGCGTCCATCAGCGCCGCCGGATCGGCGGCAATCCGCCGCCGCTCCTTCAGGAAGCGGAAGAACATCCGAATCGCGGCCGTCCGCCGCCGCCGCGTCGTCCCCGCCAGACCGCCGTCGCGTCCGGCGGCGAGGAAGGCGACGATGTCGTCGCGGGCGACCGCGCCGGCCGTCAGGATCTTCCGTTCCCGCAGGAAGGACGCAAACGCCCGCAGGTCACGTCCGTAGCCCAGTCTGGTGTTTTCGCTCTGGCCGCGTTCGAGCAGGATCGCGGCGCAGAAGTCGCCGATGTCAGAGTCGAGCGATGAAGTCATCGACGAACTCCGCCATCTTCGTCCGGGCCGCCGCGCCCGCCGCCATGACCTCCCCGTGGTCGAGGGAACGGCGCGAGATGCCGGCCGCGAGGTTGGCGACGAGCGAGATGCCGGCGATCCGCAGGCCGCAGGCGCGGGCGAAGACGGCCTCGGGGACGGTGGACATTCCCACGACGTCGGCGCCCTGGGCCTTGTAGGCCTGAATTTCGGCCGGCGTCTCGTAGCACGGCCCCGAGGTATAGGCGTAGACGCCGTCCATCACCCGCAGGTCGAGCCGGTTCGCGCTGGCGTGCAGCAGTTCCGCCAGCCGCCGGGTGTAGACTTCCGTCATGTCCGGAAAGCGTTCGCCCCATTCCTCGACGTGCGGTCCGATGAGCGGATTGACGCCGACCAGGTTGATGTGGTCGCGGATGATCACGAAGTCGCCGGGCCGCAGCGCCGGATTGATGCCGCCGGACGCGTTGGTCAGGAGCAGCGTGGTGCAGCCCATGCGCCGCAGGAGCTCGACCGGCAGCACGACCGGCTCCCAGCCGTCGCCCTCGTAGAAATGGCGGCGGCCGCACCAGGCGGCGATCAGCCGGCCGCGGCGGCGGGCGAGGACGAATTCGCCGGCGTGGCCCCGCACCGTCGACGCGCCGAGGCCGGGAATGTCGGCATAGCGCACGCGGACGAGCACCTCGTCCGTCTTCAGCGCGTCGCCCCAGCCGCTTCCCAGCAGAAGCCCCAGGTCCGGCGGACGCCGGAAGCACTCGTCGGGCAGGCAGCCCGCCGCCCGGTCAAAGACATTCATCTGCATGGCCAGCACCTTCCTTTCATTCCGTGATACGGACAATTGCGCGACAGCGAGGCAAACGTCGTGACATCGACCGTCCGCTCCTCGCCGACCGTCAGGACGGTGTCCGGCAGCGCGACGCCGTCCAATCCGGCGACAATCGCCCGCGGCAGTTCGGTCCAGGCGCGCGCCCACGCCTCGACCGGCATGCCCTCTTCCTCCACCATGACGCCGTAGGTGAGCGGCACTGCGGTCTCCAGTCCGATGATGCCGTTGGCGCTTTGCGCGAAGCCGCGGGCCTTGGCCGCCGCCGGATGGGGCGCGTGGTCCGTCGCCAGCATCAGCACGCCGTCGCGGACGGCGCGGCGGAGTTCGGCGCGGTCCTCGTGGTTGCCGAGCGGCGGCGCCATCTTGTAGTTGGCGTCGTCGGCCGTCAGCTCGTCGCAGGACAGCAGCAGGTGGTGCGGCGTCGCCTCCGCCGTGACCGGCAGTCCCTCGCGCCGCGCGTCACGGACGAGCTCGACGCCCTCGGCCGTGGAGAGGTGCTGCACGTGCAGCCGGCAGCCGGTCTCGCGGCAGAGGGCGAGGTCGCGCCGGATCGCCCGCGTCTCAGTTTCGACGGAGACAACCGGCAGGCCGAGGCGACGCGCCAGCGCACAGTCGCGGATGACGCCGCCGGCCTGCGCGACCGGATCCATCGCGTGCTGGCAGACGACCATGCCGAGGGCGGCGACGCGCCGCATCGCCGCCGCCATCACCCGGTCGTCCGCCACATAGCTGCCGTCGTCGGTGAAGAAAGCGGCGCCGGCCGCCGCCAGGGCCTCCAGGTCGGCGACGGCCGTCCCGCGCCGACCTTGGGTCAGGCAGGCCGACGGCAGCAGCCGCGGAAAGCCCGCTCCCGCCTGCGCCAGCTGACGCCGGATGGCGGCGGGCGAATCGGTCGCCGGCTCGGTGTTCGGCATCGTGACGACGGCCGAGAAACCGCCGCGCCAGGCGGCGCGCAGGCCGCTGGACGTCGTCTCGGCAGCAGTCGCCCCCGGGTCGCGGAAGTGGACGTGCACGTCGATGAAGCCGGGAAAAGTCAGGGTGCGGACGCTCATTTTCGTTCGATGATCGGCGAGGAAAGGCTGCGGACGACCGGCTCGGCGATGACGAAGACGGCGTCGGAGGAGCCGACGGTCGCGAACCGTCCGCCCTGCGTCCGCTTGCCGATCAGGATGTTGCGGCGGACTGTCTCTTCGGCGGCCTGGTCGATCGCCACGGTCAGATACGGCCGGTCGAGGCCGTAGTCGTCGAGATCGGCCGCCAGGACGTTCAGCTTCTCGACGCGCACCGCCGCCAGCGGACTGAGGGCCGCAAGAATCGCCGACACGCCCCGGATGCAGACCCTGCCGCCGTCCGCGCCGCGTTCGACGTGCCAAGCCCGGCGTTCGCGATCGTAGACGACGGCCGACGCCCCGCCCCCGGCAGGCAGGCTGACGACGCGCCGGACCAGGCTGCCGTCGATGCGAAGCATCTCGCGCGAGCGCAAGTCCTCGTACGACCAGTCGCCGAAGACGCTGTCGCGCAACACCCGGCTTTTCACGGCGTGGGGCGAGAGCGAAACCGTCACCCCGCCTTCCGTCACCGCGTCGGCGGAGGTCAGCGAGAGAATCCGGGAGAGAATCGCCGCCACGACCTCCTGGTTCGCCGGCGCGACAACCGGCGATTCGAGCCGCCACACGGCGGACTCGTTCCGGGACAGCGAGAACAGGCCGCCGCCGTCCGCCAACGCGAAGCCGGTGACCGTACGCGGCTCGACGGGGAAGAGGCGGGAATCGGCGAACAGGACGGCGTCCTGGACGACAAAGTCCTTCAGCCGAACGGGCACCGTCACCACGGCGCCGCCGTCCTGCACCAGCGCATAGACGAACCCCGCGTCCGCCCCCTTGCCGAACGCGATGCGGCGGACGGCGCCGTCCGTGCCGGTCAGCGTCACGGCGACGGCGTTTTCGGCGTCCAGGCCATACAGGGCCAGCAGCGCCGCCGACACGTGGCCCGTCTCGTTGCTGGCGCTGACGGGCCAGACGAAGCTGACGGCCCGGGCGGAGGTCAGGGCGGCGAGGAACTCGGCGATCCGGCTGGACGAGGCCTGGCGCCCGCCGACCGTCCAGCCCTCGCCGTTCCGCACGAAGGCCATCGGGCCATCGCCCTCCCGCTGGACCGTGAAGCCCGCCACTTCGCCCGCATCGACGGGGAAGAGCGCCCGCTGCCGGAAGCCGTCGGCCGAGACGTCGATGGCGGGCAGCACGGAGGCGCTGACCACGTAGACGGCGTCGACGCCCTCGACCGCCGCGTAGACCCCGCCGTCCGCCGGCGTGGCGAGGCCGAACAGCAGCCGCGACACCCCTTTCGACGCCGTGGTCACCTCGACCGTCAGGAGGGGGTCTTCGAGGGAGAAGTCGGCCCGCGTGCGTCCCATCCGCAGGAGCTCGGCTTCGGAGACCACGTCGACGGGCGGCGTCTGCTCCACGGCGTCCAGCAGCCGCAGCACGACCCGTTCGTCGGCCGTGCCGGCAAACGGCTCGACCAGCTGCCAGGTGCCGTCGACACACTTCAGCCGCGTGGCGGGGCTGCCCTTGCGGCGGACCAGGAGCTCGCGGACGTCCGGGCCGCAGTCCGCCAGGCCGACGCGGCCGGCGACGGCGACGGGATCGCCCCGCCAATAGAGCAGGAAGTCCGCCGTCGCGAAGACCGCGACGAGAAACAGCAGGATGACGATGGCGTTGAGGTTTCTCACCGGCGGCGCCTCCTGCTGGCGACGGCGGCCAGCATCAGCAGCGAGATGGCGGCGGGCAGGACGAGCGCGGACCAGACCGTCAGCCGGAAGCGTCCGTCGCGGTCGAGGCCGGTCGCGAAGGTGTCGGCCTCCTCCTCCCCCGAGCCATGCGCCTCGGAACCGGAGAGATAGGCCACGCAGTTCAGGAAGAAGTCGCGGTTCGCGCAGGCCCGGACGGCCAGCTGCCCGTTGACGACGAAACCGGCGTCGCCGATGGCGACCAGGCGCATCGGGCGGAGCGCCAGGTCGTCCCCGGCCCCGCCGCCCTGCTCGACGGCGGCGACGACGGTCGCGGCGCCCGCCTCGGCGACTGGCGAATAGCCGATGCGATCGACGCCCGCGCCGCTTTCGGCGACCGCCGACGGGGACAGCGACACCGGCCGGTCCAGGATGATCCGCGAGCCCTTGAGCGGCGCAGCAATCGGGTGGTCGCCGAACTCGGTGACGATGACGTCCGTGCCCGAGAGCGTCCGGACGTCCTGAAGCGGCGTTTCCTGCGGCCGCAGGCCCCACGACGGCAGGGCGGAGACGATGCCGCCGACCTTGGCCGAGCGCAGCAGGACGAGCGCCCGGCCGCCTTCGTGCAGATAGGCGTTCAGCCGACCGATCTCCGCCCGGGAAAAGTCGTCCCGGGCCCCGGCGACGACGACCAGCGCGCAGTCGCCGGGAATCGGCCGGTCGCCCGCCAGGTCGAGCGTCGCGTGGCTGAAGCCCTCGCGAAAGAGGTCCCGGGCGATGTCGCTCATGCCGAAGGCGCCGTAGTCGTCGAAGCGGGTCTCGCCGTGGCCGACCGTCCAGTAGACGCTGCGCCGCCGCGGCGGTGCGGAGATGCGCCGGATCGTCGCGGCGCAAAGCCGCTCGCCGACGCCCTCCGCCAGCGGCAGCGAGACCATCCGCGGCCCCTGCTCGAACACGAGCGAATTCTCGTCCACGCCGCGCCGGACGAGCCGCTCGGACGAGGCGATGTCCCACCGGGGATCGACGAAACGCAGTTCGACGCGCGCGCCGCCGACGGAAGCCGACGTCCGCTGGAACGCGCGCAGCAGCCGGCCGACCGCGCGTGCGGACGGGTCCTTCCGCGACTGGAAGGCGGTGATCGTCAGCACGCCGGAAGATTCCGCCAGGATGCTGCGCGTCCGGGAGGAGAGGCCGGCCCGCCCGCCGTCGGTCGGCAGGTCCATGACCGGATTGACGCGCAGGAAGGCGAACGCCGCCAGCAGGGCGAACCCGACGGCCAGCGTCACCGTCAGGCCGGTTGACAGCCGCAGGGAGCGGGCCCCGCGGCCACCGAACCGCGTCGCCACCACGAGTTTCGTCGCGATGAACAGCGCCACGGCCGTCAGCAGGAAATAGAGCGCGAGCGTACCCAGGGGGACGATGCCGGAGGCGAAGTCCACCACGTGCGCGTCAAGCGGCATTTCGCCGAACCGCTCGCGCCCGGAAGCCGCCCAGGACATCCAGCCGCGCCAGATCCCCCGGGGCACGAGGACGAGGGCGAAGACGGTGGCGCAGGCCGCGCAGGCCGCATGGCGGAACACGGCGCTGAAGGCGACGGCGACGGCCGACCACAGCATGCCCTGGACGGCCAGCGTCAGGCACGCCAGCGCCAGCGCGTCCACCCGCACCGACGCCAGCGCCCCGGGCGACATTCCGCGCAGCAGCGCCAGGGACAGGACCAGGAACGCGCCGACGACGGCCAGCAGCAGCGCCAGCACGCCGAGGAACTTGCCCAGCACGTAGTCGCGCTCGCGCACGGCGACGGACAGCAGCAGGTCCATCCGCCCCGACTGGCGTTCGCCGCTCCAGACCTCCATGGCCAGCAGCGCCGCCAGGACGGGCAGCGCGGGGGCGGCGCTGCTGGCCCAGATGACGGGCAGGGACAGGCGACCGCCCTCGGCCGCCTCCAGCCCGAAGGCAAACAGCAGGGCCGAGCAGGACAGGTAGCCGCCGACGGCGAAGACGGTCGAGAAGAGGCTCCTCGCCCGACCGATGGTCCTCCCGAACGTCACCCTGACCGGACCCATTACGCCTCCCCCTTCATCAGCTCGGAGAGACGGTCGAGCAGCGTCGCGCGATCCAGCCCGGCCGTCACGACCGAGGCGGAGACGACGCCGTTGCGCAGGACCAGGAACCGCGTCGACCAGCCGGCGAAGTCCTCCAGCTCGTGGCCGGTGACGATTACGCTGGAGAAGGACGCCGCGTCCGACAGGATCGTCCCCATGGCCTGCCGGACGCCCCGGTCGAGCCCGGCGAGGAAGTCGTCCAGGAGCAGGACGCGCGGACGGAGCAGGATGGCGTCCGCCAGAGCGACGCGCTTGGCCTGGCCCGCCGAAAGGATGCGGATCGGGCAGCGGAGCAGCGGCGAGATCTGGCAGAGCTCCGTCGCCTCGCCGACGCGGCGGCGGACGCGCCGGGACGGCTCGCCCTTCAACCTGGCCCGGTAGTGCAAGTATTCCTTCACCGTCATGTCCTCGTACAGGGCGACCTTCTCGGGCAGGTAGCCGAGCTGACGCCGGTACTTGAGCGGCCGGGCGAACGCGTCCTGCCCGTCCGTCAGGACCATGCCGGCGTCGGGCACGGCCAGCGTCGCCAGAATGCGCAAGAGCGTCGTCTTGCCGGCGCCGTTGTCCCCGACGACCGAGACGACCTCGCCCGGCGAGGCGACGAACGAGACGTCGCGCAGGACCTGCCGCCTGCCGTATGCGAAAGCCAGATTGCGGACTTCGATCATTCCCTCCGCCCCGTCAGTCGAGCACCGATCCCAGCCGCATGCCGTGCGACGCCTTCAGCAGCACGAGGTCGCCGGGAGACACGTTGGCGCGCAGGAACCCGCGCAGGGCCGCCGCGTCGGCGCAGGCCGGCCGGCAGCACTGCGACGACAGCTCGCCGACCCCGACGACGAGCGGAATGCCGAGCGCCCGCGCGTGGTCGAAGACCTGCCGGTGATAGGCCAGGGCGTCCGGTCCCAGCTCGAACATATCGCCGAGCGCCGCAATGCGGCGGCCCGCGCACGGCAGGGCGGCGAACGCGTCCAGCGCCGCGACCATCGAATCGGGATTGGCGTTGTAGCTGTCGTCGACGTAGGCGACGCCGTCCCGGACCACCCGGCGCCACCGCGCCCCGGGCAGGGCGAAGCCCGCCAGGGCCGCGACCGCCTGTTCGCGCGTCAGGCCGAAATGCGCGGCGACGGCGAAGGCCAGGCACGCGTTGGCGACGTTGTGCTCGCCCGGGAGCACGCCCGCCAGCGCCGAGCGCAGCCACGCCTGATGCGTATCGACCGTGCCGGGGCAGAAGGGATTGTCCGCCGCCGAGAAGCCCAGCGGCGCGCGCCGCAGCAGCTCGCCCTTCTCCGCCGCGATGCCGGCCTGCGTCCCGAAGCCCTCAAGATGCGCCGTGCCGACGTTGGTCAGCACCCCGACGTCCGGCGCCGCGATGTCGCAGAGGGCGGCGATTTCGCCGGGGCGGCTCGTCCCCATCTCCAGGACGAGGAACTCGGCGTCGTCGGGGCAGTTGAGCACCGACAGCGGCAGGCCGATGTGGTTGTTGAAGTTGCCCTCGGTGGCGGAGGTCGCGCCCAGGCGCGACAGGAAGGCGCGCAGCAGCTCCTTCGTCGTCGTCTTCCCCGCCGAGCCGGTGACGCCGACGACGGTCGCGCGGAGCCGCCGCCGCCGGTCGCGCGCGCGCGCCTGCAGCTCCTCCAGCCCCTCGATGACGTCAGCCGCGCCCGCCGCACGCGCCGAACCGATGAAGGCGCGCCCGTCGGTCTGCTCGCCCTTCAGCGCGACAAAGCCCATGCCGGGCCGGACCGCCCGCGAATCGAGCGTCCACCGCATCAGAACACGCCCCGCTTCGAGTTCCGGAAGAACGCGACCAGATAGCGGACCTCCTCCGTCTGCTCGACCTCGCGCTCGATCGCCTCCAGCGCCTGCGTGCGGTTGAGCCCCTTGTGGTAGACGAGGCGCGAGGCCTTTTCGAGCGCGGCGACGGCCGCCTTGTCGAACCCGCGGCGGGACAGGCCGACGACGTTCGGGCCGACGACGCGGAAGCCCGAGTCCGACGCGCCCGAGAGCATGTACGGCGGCACGTCCTTGGTGACGCGCGAACAGCCGCCGACCATCGCGTGCCGCCCAATCGTGCAGAACTGGTGGACCGCCGAGCATCCGCCGATGATCGCGTACTCCTCGACGTGCACGTCGCCGGCGAGCTGGACGGAGTTCGAGCAGATCACGTGGTCGCCCAGGATGACGCCGTGCGCCGCGTGGCAGTAGCACATGAAGAGGCAGTCGTTGCCGATGACCGTCTTCTCGCCGTCGGCCGTGCCGAGATGGATGGTCGCGAACTCGCGGATGACCGTGCGGTCCCCGATCTCGACGTAGGAGACCGATCCCTCCCGGTACTTGAGGTCCTGCGTCTTCATGCCGATGCAGGCATAGGGAAAGACCTGGCAGTCGGCGCCGATCGTCGTGTGGCCGTCGATGATGGCGCCCTGGCCGACGACCGTGCCCGCCCCGATGACGACGTCGCGCCCGACCCGGGCGTACGGCCCGATTTCGACGTTCTCGCCCAGGGTGGCGCCGGCTTCGACAATGGCGGTCGGATGAATCTTCACTACAGATGCCTCCTAATCAGATGGGCCGCCAGGCCGCAGCAGAGGAGCACCGGCAGCCAGATGAGCAAATCGGGGCGGACGGCATACGCCTTGTCGCACGACATCATCAGGATCACCAGGACGTAGTATCCGAGCGACACCGCCAGGGAAATCGCCATGCCGACCGACGACTCCCGGCGCTGCGAGCGGATGCCGAGCGGGATGCCGACCAGCACGAAGCAGAGCGAGGCCATCGCGAAGACGAGGCGCTTGGAAAGCTCGACCCGGTCGGAGCTCAGGTCGCCCAGCGCCAGCCGGCGGCCGGTCTCCGCCATGCGGTCGGAACCCGAGATCTTTTCGACCTCCGCCGCCTGCGCCCGGATCCGGGCGCACAGCTCGCGGAAGCGGAAGTCCTTGGCGCGCTTCTTGTACCGGCCGACCCGGACGATGTTGGGAATCTTGTAGACGAAGCGGTTGGCGCGGCCCATCGCCATGTTCTTCTCGTCGATCGGATCGACCGTCATGTGATAGAGCTCGAAGGTGGCGTCGGTCCCCTCCTGCCGGACCAGGGCCTTGTCCGCCGTGATCATCCGGTCGATGCCGGGCGTGGAGTAGTCCAGCACGACGAGATCGTACAGCCAGTTGCCCTCCTTGCGCCCGAAATAGAGCTTGACCTTGGGGAAGTCGTCGATCACCCGGCCGGGTTCGAGCACGCTCAGGCCGGTCTCCACGGAAACCCGGGTCTTCAGCGACCGGCGGATCTCGTGCCCGCGCGGCACGACCTGGTTGTTCACCCAGAAGCCCAGCAGCGTGCACAGGCCGGCGAACAGGACCGGCCACCGCACGACGGAGAGCAGGTTGACGCCGCAGGCGCGCATCGCCGCGATCTCGCTGTCGGCCGACATCCGCGAGAAGGTCAGGATCGAACTGACCAGCAGCGCCAGCGGCGCCGACCACTGCAGCGTCTCCGGCAGGGAGACCATGCAGAACTCGCCGACGAGGGACATCGGCACGCCGTCCATCACGAAGTCGACGATCTGCACCAGCAGGCCGATCGTCAGCACGAAGCTGAGCATCATGAAGGCGAGCAGGAAGCTCGACAGGAAGGAGCCGAAGACGTATCTCTCGATCGTTCTCAAAACTTCAGCACGAAATAGTTCCGCTTGCCGCTCCGCAGGACGGCAACGCCCTCGGAGGTGATGTCGCCGTCCGCAAAGACGCGCCGGTCGTCGATCCTGGCGTCGTTGAGGGACAGGCCGCCCTGCCGCGCCATGCGGCGCGCCTCGCCGTTCGACCCGAACATCCCGGCCGCCGCGGCGACGGCGAAGACCGGCTTGCCGACGCAGTCCTCCCGGCGCAGCCGCGCGCTCGGCACGTCCTCGGCCTGCGCGACGGCGGCGGACGTCTTCCGCGCGTACAGCGCCTCCGTCGCCGCCTGCGCCTTGCGCAGCCCCTCCTCGCCGTGGACCAGCCGCGTGAGCTCCTCGGCGAGCGCCCGCTGCGGGATGCGCGCCTCCGGCTGCGCCCGCATCTCCGCCTCCAGCGCGGCGATCTCCGCCAGCGACCGCGACGAAAAGACCTTGAGATAGCGGATGACGTCCGCATCGGGCGTGCGGAGGAAGTACTGGTACCAGTCGAAGACCGGGGTCAGCTCCGCGTCCAGAAACAGCGCGTTGCCCTCGGACTTTCCGAACTTCCGGCCCGACGAGTCGAGCAGCAGCGGGAAGGTGAGGCCGTAGGCCGTCTGGCCGCGCAGGCGGCGCACCAGGTCGGTGCCGGCCGTGATGTTGCCCCACTGGTCGGCGCCGCCGACCTCCAGCCGGCAGCCGTAGGCGTCGAAGAGATGCAGGAAGTCGTTGCCCTGCAGCACCTGATAGGCGAACTCGGTGAACGTCAGCGCGCCCTCGCGCGCCTCCAGGCGCTTGCGCACCGACTCCTTCGCCAGCATCTGCGGGACCCGGAAGTTGACGGCGATGTCGCGCAGGAACTCGATGGCGCTCGTTCCCCGGTACCAGTCGTAGTTGTCAACCAGCACGGCCGCGTTGGGGCCGTCGAAGTCGAGGATGCGGGATAGGTTCTCGCGGATGCCGCGCTTGTTCTCCTCGACCTGCTCGACGGTCAGCATGTTGCGCTCCGCCGACTTGCCCGACGGGTCGCCGATCAGGCCCGTCGCGCCGCCCACGAGGGCGATGACCCGGTGCCCCGCCTGCTGAAAGCGCTTCAGGACGACGATGGAGACCAGATTGCCGGCCTGCAGCGACCGCGCCGAAGGGTCAAACCCGCAGTAGACCGTCAGCGGACGGTCCAGCGCCTGTTCGATCTCGGGATCCGTCAGGGCTTCGACCAGCCCGCGCGCCCGCAGTTCGTCAATGAGTTTCATGCGCACATTATACCATATATCGCCCACACCCCCGCCGACCAAGGTTTTACGCATTTGAAAAAAAAATCCGGCCGACGAAGCCCCCATTCCCGGTCAAGAGGGAGCGTGTGTGCGAACTCGGGCAAGTGCGAGAGCGAAAAAAAAAAATCCTCCGTCTTCATCCGGAGGTCTGGCTTCAATTGGAGGTGGGAAGCGGAGTTGAACCGCTGTAAGCGGATTTGCAGTCCGCGACCTAACCGCTCGGCCATCCCACCGGTCAAGTGCGCGTATTATAGCAAAACCTTTTCCCGGATGTCAATCGGCCCAGGAAAAGCAGGGCGTCGCCGCCTGCGTGCAGGCATTTCACTCGTCGAGGATCTTCCCGTCCAGCGAGATCGTAACGACCCGCCAGGGGATGAACTTGCCGCTTCCCTGCAAGGCCTGCTTCGCCGCCAGCTCGAGTCCTCCGCAGCAAGGCACCTCCATGCGGACGACCGTCACCGACCTGATGTCGTTGCGGCGAATGATCTCGCCAAGCTTCTCCGCATAGTCAACCTGATCGAGCTTCGGACATCCGATGAGGGTGATCCTGCCGCGCATGAACTCCTGGTGCATGCCCGCATAGGCATACGCCGCGCAATCCGCCGCAATCAGCAGCTTTGCGCCGTTGAAGTACGGCGCATTCACCGGCACGAGCTTGATCTGACACGGCCACTGTCCGAGCTGGGACGTCGACCACTCGCCCTGCCGCGGCGAGGACGTCGCATCGGCGGACACGGCAATCGCCCGATCGAAGGACCGCATCAGCTTGCCCGGACATCCCCCTGGCGTCGGCGCATGGTCCTGACGCGCCTTCCGGGCGGTCTCGACGGCGCGCTCGTCGTAAGGCGCCGCCTCGCGCTCCTCGAAGGTGATTGCCCCGGTCGGACAGCTCGGCAGGCAGTCGCCCATGCCGTCGCAATAGTCGTCGCGCAGCAGCTTCGCCTTCCCGTTCACCATGCCGATCGCCCCCTCGTGGCAGGCGTTCGCACACGCGCCGCAGCCGTTGCACTTCGATTCGTCGATACGAATGATCTTCCTTTTCATAAGCACGTCTCCTTCCGTTTCCGCTGCGGTCCGGCGACCGCTTCTTCCGTTAGAACACGACTACGAGGAGCATCTTGAAGCGCTCCTGTCCGTAGACCGCGTGAGGATGATGCGCGGGCATCAGGATCGATTCGCCCGGCCTGAGGACATACGCCTTGCCGTCAATCGTAATGCGGCCCACGCCGTCAAGGCAGGTCACAAGCGCATCCCCGTCCGACGCATGGGTCGAGATCTCCTCGTCCCGGTCAAAGGCGAAGAGCGTCATGTTCATCGCCGGATTCTGCGCAAGCGTCTTGCTCACGACCTGCCCCGGCTGATAGGACACCTGGTCCTTGAGGGACACCACTGCGGACTGGCTGAAGTTCCTGATCATCGCGGCGCCTCCTTTCAATGGCAACGGCCGTTCTGTTTTCTGGCGCAGTTCGCGCCTGCCGCCCCGGGTTGGCCCAGACACCGGTAGCAGATTTCGTTTTCAAGCGGCAGCCCGGCAAAATAGGCGTCAAGGTTCGCAAAGGTCGTCGCCGCGATGTTGGCGAGCGCCTCTCTGGTCAGAAACGCCTGATGCGAGGTGACAAGCACGTTGGGCATCGAGAGGAGGAGCGCCTGGGTCTCGTCGCGGGCGACGACGTCGGACTTGTCTTCGTAGAACCATTCGCTCTCCTCCTCGTAGACGTCGAGTCCCGCGCCGCCGAGCTTCCCCGTACGCAGTCCGGTCAGGAGCGCCGCGCTGTCGACAAGCCCGCCGCGGGAGGTGTTGACGAGGACAACACCCGGCTTCATCTTCGCCACTGCCGCCGCATCGACAAGGTGATGCGTCTCGGGCGTCAGCGGACAATGCAGCGAAATGACATCCGCCTCGACGAGGAGCCGATCGAGCGCCACGTACTCGACGTCGAGTCCTTCCTTGGGGAAACGGTCGTAGGCGAGGACTCGCATCCCGAAGCCCTGGCAGATCCGCGCGAAAATCTGGCCGATCTTCCCCGTCCCGACGACACCGGCCGTCTTCCCGTGGAGGTCGAAGCCGGTCAGCCCCACGAGCGAGAAGTTGAAGTCCCGTGTCCGTGCCGCCGCCTTGTGGAGACGGCGGTTCAGGGTTTGCAGGAGCGCCATCGCGTGTTCGGCGACCGCATAGGGCGAATAGGCGGGAACACGCACGACGGAGATTCCCTGCTTGTAGGCCGCCTTGAAGTCGACGTTGTTATACCCGGCGCAGCGCATGGCAATGACCTTCACGCCGCGGGCGGACAGGGCCGCCATGACCCCGGCGTCCAATTCGTCGTTTACGAACGCGCAGGCGGCGTCCGCAGCTTCCGCCAGCGGCACGGACTCAACCGTAAGGCGCGTCTCGAAGTAGCGGACCTCGTACCGTCCGCCGTTCAGCGCGTCGAACGATTCGCGGTCGTAGGGCTTCGCGTCAAAGAATGCGATCTTTTTCATGCTGCCACTCCTTCCTTGCTGTTGCTGAAGCGGCCAGGAGACCGCTTCCCCTTATGCCTCGTAACGGAACATAGTATACAGGTTTCGCAGGGAAGAGTCTGTTAGAATTCCCACGCACGGTCCGATAGGCCGGCTTGGGGACAGCCAACCGTACCGCGCGAAACGACGGCAAGCCGCCCTAATCCGCAAACGGCCGGAAAGTCACATACCGCCACATCATCCGCAGCGACTTCGTCTCCTTGAGTATCTGCAGCGCGCTCAGCACGAACGTACCTCGCCAGGCGGACATCTTCGGATCGATCTCGCGCCGGGCATCGCGCAACTCGAACTTGTGCTGCGGCATGCGCTCGCGCGCTTCGGCGGACATCATGCCGCCCCTGCGGATGAAGTAATGGTACCCCGTGTCGCCGATGACCCGCATCGACTTCGCCCGCCGCGCATACTCCGAGAGGAAGATTGCATCCTCATACAACCGCACCCGCTCGTTGAACCGCAGGTCGCCGATGACGTCCCGCCGGAACGCCCGCCAGCAAACACTCCCGAACTCGCGCCGGCAATGACGCCACAACCCGCCCTTCGCGCACATCCACGGCAAATCCCGCAGCCGATACCCGAACACCGCACGCCAGACTCGACGCCGCACGGCCTCGCCGAAATACTCCGACCCGACATCCTCCGCCATCCGCGTCACCCGCCGTCCGTCGACGTCTTCCGTGAAGCCTCCCCACGCAAGATCCACGCCCTCAATTCCCTTCACCAGCGTCGCAAGCCAATCCGGCCCCACCACATCGTCCGGATCCATGAACAGCACGACCTCGCCCGTCGCCCGCGCGAGCCCCGCATTCCGAGCCGAACTCAATCCGCCATTCGCCTTGTGCACGACAACAACGGCAGCCGGCGCACCTTCGCGCCATGACGCCTCCGACGCCCACGCATCCAAGATCTCCGAACTCCCGTCCGTGGAACCGTCGTCCACGCAAACGAGCTCCACCTTCCGCGCTTCGCCGTCACCGGCGCGCTTCACCTGTCGCGCCAGCGACTCCAGCCCCGCACGCAGATACGCGGCAACGTTGTAGACCGGAACTATGACAGAGACGGCAAGCATTCATCCTCCCTCGTCACAACATCCACACATCATCCCCAGACTTCAGCGCGGAGCCACGCCAGATCATCATCGGGACCGTCCAAAGATCCGGGTCTTCAGCATTCCGCCAGCTGGCGCTATTCGGGCTTTCCCCATGATCGGAGGTGAAGATCAGGACACCATTCTCGGGCATCATTCCCAGCAGGTCGCCCACCACGCTGTCCGTCATTCGTACGGAAAGATCATAATCGTCCATTCCATCCGCTTTCGTCCAGTAGTTCGGATAGCGCTCGTTGAACGGATAATGACTCCCCATCAAGTGCACGATCAGCAACAACGGATGCCGCGCCTTTTCGAGTTCCTCCTGCGCCAGGCGGGAGAGGCTCCAATCGTAACAGGGTCCGCCTCCCATCTCATCGCGAAGATAGCGCTTGCGCTCACACGCAGCGAACACCATGTGCTCAACGCCGCAATACCGTTCCCAGTGGTTCTGCCCGCTCACGAGAACCGGGTGATATCCTTTTCGCCGCATGGCCTTTATATATGACACGCCGTCCTTGACCAACAGGTCCTGCAAGGCCTTGGCCGTGTAACTCGCCGTGGCCTTCCGCGGCGGAAGCACCTCCAGCCCGTTCGTCGCCCAGACTTTCATCTGCGGCGTCGTATCACGTTCATAGCCATACACGCCCATGCGACTGGTCGTCAAGCTCTCGCCAATAACCAGCACCACCGTCGGCAGCTCACTTCCAACGCCTGACGTCCGCTCCCCAATGCCTTCTTCATCCCGATCCGTCCATCGTCCCGCGTCGACAAGCGCAACATAATCACGGACACCCCGGACCGTGTCATAAGCCAGATACGCCGGCGTCCAGATTTTCCCGGAGCAGGCAAACCCCGCCACCACATACAAGCCAAACGCACCGAATGCGGCAAACCACCATTTTCCCTTCAAGAAAAGCGAACCGACGGACAGAGCGAGCGCCACCGACACAATCAGCACGAACACGGTCAAGGGGAAGGGATCGTACGAGATGAACTTCCACATCTCATCCGAGTCGCTGGCCAGAAGAATCAGGAACCAATCGCCCGCGATCCAAGTCCGGAAGAACATCCGGGCAAAGAGCTGCACCGCCTCGGTGAGTCCACACCAGGCGATGCAAAAAGCCAGCACTGTCTTAACAATCTTCATTCGAGCAAAACGCATCAATCCTCTCTATCCTCAATCGATAAACCTTCTTATCGCATCTGACAGCAACTTCACCCGCGTCGCATCATTCCCCTCGCGGAACCCCTTCAAGTAGTATCCTGCATCTGGATTAGATTCGAAATACACCCGCCAGGCGGGGGCTCCATCCGTTGTAATCACCCGACGGCCACGTTCAAGAGCCTCTGCAATCACGCGACCAAAATTCTCACTTAAAGTCGGAAGGCAAAGTATATCCGCCCATTCCCAATGGTCGACCAGCTCTTTTCCCTGCGCATTACTGACAATTCGCAAATCAACCACGCCGCCGGCAGGGCAATTCGGCGATAGACTCGTCGCAAAACGATTAACGTCTGCAACAGCACGCTCAAGGAACCGAACTCCTTTAAGCGGATCCGTGCGGCCTAGATACAACACTCTCAGCTTCTTTCGATCGCAATCCTCCCTTGGCCGAATCAAAGGCGCATCCAACTGGAAGAAGCGTTTAAGGTCTGTTAACGAAATCTTCCCCTCTCCCCCTGGATAATACTCCTTAATCCACTCCGTTTCTTCAGCACAAGTTGCCTGTAGAACGTCAGCCCGTTCAAGCATCGCGCGTTCCCACGGCCCTACAAGAAACTTCTTCAATCGACCGACAAGACCGCGTTTCCTTCTAATCGGATCGTAATTCCCCGCAGGACGAACAATCACCTTCGCGCCCATGCGCTTAGCAATCTTTGAAGCTTTCCAAAGCACCGGCAACCACGTTCCATGAATGTGCAAAACATCTATTTTATGAGCGGCCCTGATATCCACAAGTTGATTCGTCAACAGAGAGTCGTGACCAGCCGACAATTCTTCACCGACAAATTGCCTCGCGGTATTTGCCATGCCGTTATTACGCTCCAAACCCGCGCAAAAATGAACAATTGTCATCGCATCATCTCCTGAATCTGTATCCCCACAGGCCCAACCACTCATGAAAATATGTCGCCGACTGCCCTGCAGTCCCTAAATCCGGAATGAACGACCCGATAGTGATAGTCGGCTCACCAGCGCTTCCGAAATCTGTCGGCGCAGGGATAACTTTAACCTGCGGTGCATATTTCTCAAACATATACACGCTCCGGCGCATGTGCCAAGCGGACGTTACAAGCAAAACGACTGGGGTGCGATCCTTTACAATCTCATTAAGACGAGTTTGAATGTTCTTTGCATTCTCCTCTGTATTCCTGGCACCATCCTCAACCGAAATCGCCTCTTTGGGGATCCCCATGTCGCCTAAGAAAACGGCATCTGTATTCCGAATACCGCGCCCGCTCGGAATGATGACAGGAGCCTTGCCTGCCTTCCACAAGCGTGCACTATGCCAAGCACGATCCGCGCTTCCGCTCAAATGGGGATAAGGCGATGTGGGCATATCTCTTCCTATGCCACCCCCCATATCCACAATCGCATCAACCACCGGGTATTTATCGACGGTTTGAGAAGCAAGCGATCTATAAGGGGCCTCAAGAGACCAGGCCAGAAACCTGGCCGTAATGGGAGCGGTCCAAAACCACAGCCAAAGGATACTCGCCACTACAATCCACCGCCGCCGCCAGACAAGGGCTGCCAAAACCAGCAAACATCCGATAACGGACGGATTCGAAACAAACCACACTGCCTTATTTAAAGAATACATGCCTTCGCCTCCCGGCCTGAAATCACCAACGGAAGCATCCAGATCCAATGCGGCGCGAAAACCCATGGTTCGGCCATGCCCCATCCAATAACGCAGTGGATGCACACATCTACGACGAAGTATGAGGTGTAAATGAAAAGCGAGAGGTGTTGGCGAGCACGGATCAATCGATAGAGACCGAACAGTGCCGCAGGATAGACGAAGCAAGACTGGACAACGCCTACGGGACGAATGAAGAAACCGTAAAACTCGCGAGGAAGGTTTCTCGCTTCCGGAATCCAACGCAATGTAGCCTCCAGCCCAGCGCCAACATCTCGCCCGGTCACACATGCGCGAACGGCAAAGAATCCAACTCCGCCCAAGACAATCAGAACCGCCGCTCCCGCGATTCTAGCGACCTTCTTCCAATCGCCGCATGTTGCAACATAGGCTACAATCGGCTTAATGCCGTTCGTCAGCGTGATCATGCCATTCAGGGCCGAGAAACAGATAAGAATGACAAGTGGCGGAGGTCTCTTCGTTTGTGCCGCCTCGGGAGCGTCATGCCTACGGGTTTGCCAACACACGCTCCCCACCAGCGCCAACTGCGCAAGCGGGAAGCTTTCAGGGATGCCCGCCATCAGCCAAGTTGTCGGGAAGAGCAGCCACACGACAAGTCCGATCCAACCCGCCATGCGCCAGATGAGCCAAGCGGTCGCCGTCGCCACCGCAGGCATCACAAAAAGATAGGCCCCGCTCCAGATGTGCTGCAACACCACAAGCGGCGAAGCGACAATCCCCAGCCCCGGATGCCTGAAGCCGAAGTATCCGATCCACCGCCAGTCGTTGATCTGTCCGATGAACGTCTGATAGTCCCATCCCCAAATCTCAGTAAACCCCTGCGCAAAGACAGTGCCGCCCAAAACGAAGGCTAGAAGGACAAATGCACCGTAAAGCACTATCCAAAATAGATGCTTAACGTATTTCATGGCATATTTTTAAGACTGTTTCCGCCCAGCGCTCACACGAATAGCCCATGACTTCGCACGGCACATCATCAATCCGAAGGCCTTCACGCTCTATTTCATGCATCGCACGCGCCAAGGCAGACACGTTGTCATGAGGGACAACTCTGTCAACCGGCAAATCAAGGCGGGCCCCCACACGATCACTGACAATAACACGCATGCCTGCTGCCAATGCCTCAAGCACAACCACGCCCCATGGCTCCCAGCGACTTGGCAAGACAAGACAGGCATAGTGCGACAAAAAGCCGGGGACTTCACGCGGCTCAATGAAACCCGGGATGATTAAACCCCAGTCCCCACCCTCCTTGCAATACTGTGCATGCGCCTGTTCCAGGACGTCAATCCCCTTTTCAGAAGAATGGCGGCCAAGAAACACAAAGCCTGTACGATTCGCCTCTGCAGCCGGTCTCATCCTCTTCAGATCGATGCTGTTTCGCCCGCGATAAATCCTTTTCTCGGGGAAACCAAGCCAACGGGCATACCGAGCCGTACTCTCGCCCGGAACAAACACAGCTGAATAACGGCGCAGGTATGGATACAGGACGATACGCGCAAAAATCTTCCGCAGGGACCATTCCCATTGCATATCAAGTTCAAGAACTTTCGGAATCTTCTCAAGCATTCGCGAATATGTCACAAACGGAGGCAACCTCCTTGACCACCCACAGACAAATAGAACATCAGGGTTGAAGTCCGCAATTTCACGCTCATACCGACTCAAACGGTCATCCGTAAAATCCTCTGTTCGTGACGACGTAATATCGAGACCGCGAATAAGCGCATCACGATCCCCCATGAAGCGATAGTGCTTCGTGTCTTCAAGCCAAATGCGAACCTGCACATCCAGTTGCCGGGCTAAACACCTCCAGCAGTCTGTCATGTAACTCGTAAAGCCCGTATAGACAAAAGCTATCTTCATCAGATTGTTTTCAAGAACGCCACAAGGCGCTCGGCTTGCCGCGACCAGCTCTTATTCTCCGAAAACCACGCACGGATCTGCTCGAACTTCGTAATCTTCTTCTCGAACGTCCACGCCAGGACTTCGTCGATCTTTCGCGAGAATGATTCAGGCGTATCGTCAGAAACCTCCAGAATCTCCCGATAGGCCTCCGTGAAACTCGGGACCCAAGTGCTGATGATCGGCTTGCCCCAAGCCAGATACTGCGGCACCTTGCTCGGATAATTCACAACATTATCCGCGACCTTCGGCTCTCGTACACTCAGGAGCACGTCCGCACCGCGGCAAATCGCATCAACCTCTTCCGCCGGCAGGAACCCTCGCACATCCACGCGCGGATCATTCCCAAATTGCGCCCACATCCAGTCTTTGTCACACTTGCCGCAAAAGACAAAGCGCACATCCGAACGCACGCACGCCTTCACAACGCCCTGCATGAATTCAAGTCCTCGCCAGTAGTCAAGCGCGCCGGTGTGGACAAGGGTGTAGGTGTAGGACTTAGGCGTAGGTGCAGACGTGGGTGGAGCGCCCTTGAACGAGTCGGCGCCACCGTCCATTTGAAAGAGAGGGATCGTGCGATTTGGGTAATTTCCATACATCCAATTCGAAAGGAAAACCACTCCCGCGGCAAAACGATTGTCAGCAAGAAGTTTTTTCCAGTTATCGCCTCGTGGATCATCGCCATCAAGAATGATTGGTACGCTTCTGATTCCAAGCCGACTCGCCTCGCGCATCACCGCCACATAAAACGGGTGAAGTGAGTTGTAGCACAGGACGACATCAGGTCGCCAAGCGCGAAACGTCCGCCGCGCTGTGCGCGCATACGCCCAGCTCAACCACAGGTCCTTGATTCCATAAGCGTTACAATAGGCAATGCGCGCACACGGATGCCAATCCAGGAACCACTTCGCCGCATCATTCTGCCAGAAGACCTTTCCGCGCGGCCATCTTTGTTCCGGGCAATGAGCAATCACCCGAATCTCACAACCCGTCGCTGCAAGTCCGCGCAAGAGCCCGCGGCTCCATTTCGCCGCAGCTTGATTCGTCGCCCGCTTTTCATTCAGCGCTGCGTCGCTGAAATATGGACCGCACCACAAAATCTTCATGTTAGCCTTTCAGCCGCGCAATCTCACAATCCACCAGCCACCGATACCACAGCCCCTGCCAGAAATGCCACATCCAGCCAGCGTAGCCGTCGAGGAAGCCGAGGAAAATGAAGTAGCGTAAAGAAAAATAAGCGATGACCCGGAGATATCGTGGAAGTTTATAATAAAGCTTCTTGTTGGCATTGGCATTCCCAGATACAGCCATGCGCGCCTCGCGCCTGGCGTAATTGCGATGCTTCTCACGCCATTCATCCATTGAAATCAGCGAATGATCGACAAATTTACCCTTGAGCTTGTAATTAACTCCCGAATTTGTCACAATATGCTCGTCCATCTCGCTCTGGGAACTGCGTCCAAAGCCAAACTTGAAACAGCGCACCAATTCTATCTCTGGATTCCCAAACCGTATTCTGCGACCGCAAAAAACCCGCGCGCGAGAGAGAGAGAGAGAGGTCACGTCCGGCGGCAAGCCGTCCGCCGTGACCTTTTCACCGTCCCATTGCGGCAATAAACGCTTCACCTCTTCTATGGTTTCCGAATAAAGATATTCGTCAGCATCCAGTCGCAACACCCAACTCGCCTGAATCGGCAGACTGTCCAACGCCCAATTGAACTGCTTGGCTTGATTGCCGGGCCATTTATGCTGAACGACTGTCGCACCCATGGCTGCGGCAATCCTGTCGCTGCCATCAGTCGAGAAGCAGTCCACGACGAAGATCCGCCGAGGGTTCAAATCCCTCAGCCGCTCCAAGCACCGTTCGATATGGAGCTTTTCATTCTTGGTTAGAATGATGACTGAAAGGTCGGTCATAACGGCAACTCCCCCGCCCAAATATGAAGCCTCATGACATTAGTCGTCTTCTAAGGCCATTGCCTTGAGAAACAATGAGTGTGACTGGCTTATATCGCCTCACTAATTTGCGAATCGGCAGCCACGACTTCATCTGCGGTTACGATTTCAACCCCCTTGCAAATTTTCATACGCGGATCCCTGTCTCCGACCGATGCAAGAAACAGTGCAAAACATGGACTTCCTGTGATTCCCGCCGGAATGTTCCTGTGCTTTATCCGTTCCGCCATGATCTCGATCTCCTTGTCGGCAAACGGCTTGTCCGACCATTTGGCTTCGCCAAGAAGCACTTTCGTTCCGTCTCCATTTGCAGCAACAACATCCCACTCCGTTTCCGTCTTGTGCCACCATCTCCCCGCGGGCAGCCAATATCCATTCTTACCGGCAATATGGCGCAATCTTTTGGAACGCGCCACAAACGATCTGGACAAATCCTCCCAAGCCGCCGAGAAAACCTGCTGCTCATACCTTCGCCAAACGGACAAACGGACAGATTCCGGCGCACTGTCGAAAACCGAGCGCCGAGTCGCCATGACACTGAACCAGAACCGACAGAACGGATCAGAAAGCCGGTATATCGATTTCTTGGAATTCTTCTCCGATTCACCCAAGGGCACTTCCCGCTTGACCAACCCGATTTCCGTCAATCGCGCAAGCGGTCTCGACAATCCCGTCACCGGCACTCCGAGCCGCCCCGCTATCTCGCTTGCACGATTCGCGCCAAGGCCAATCGCATCCAAATACGGCTTGAGACTCATGGCATTCGGTATTTCTGATTGCAAAAGCGCGGCAGGCTCTTCGTGAAAGATGCCGAGGGGAGCCAACGCCAATTCATCAACCGCTCTGTCAATGTCCGCTCCAAACCTCTCCGCCGCCACCCAATAGCGAGGGACTCCGCCCCAAATCGCGTACGCCTTTACCGCATCAACCGCCTTCTCAAGATGGAAAGCCTCTTTGACGAAGTCTATCCCAATGGGAAGGAGTTTTATCTTTTCATCCACACGTCCGTAAAGCGGCGAATCCGCATCTATAACAAGACCCTGCATCATGTGCTGAACAGACCCGGCAATGGCGCAGACAATTCCATGCCGACCTTTTTCACCGTCTACCCAATTCTGCATAACGGACGGAAGCGCTGCATCCGCTTCAACCCAATACGGAAATTCGTCCATCACCAACGGGCCGTGCCAGTCCTCTGCGGCCGCACGACGCGACAATGCCTCGAACAGCACTTTCCACGAGGGATAAGAGACATCGGCAAAACCCTTGAAATGATCCGAAAGCGCAAGCGCGAAAGATGTTCTCTGCATCGAGGGAAGAGACTGATCGGCCACGGTATATAGCCCGGCAAATCTGCGACACCACTCCTTGAGCAATTCCGATTTCCCAATGCGCCTGCGTCCCCATATTGCGGCAAACCCACCTCTCCGCTCACGTACCAATCGCGCAAGCCGCTCCATTTCCTCTACTCTATCTATGAATCTCATGCAGATATTATACCAAAAGACATTATGTTCTCGCGCATAATATGTGCAACGGGCGGCAACCATTTAGTCGCAAGCATTCGCTGCCTCCCTGCTCAAGCGAACAGATCTCTATCCATTGACGCTGCAATCATTATGCATCGTCTCTGTCTCATTCTTCAATATGCGTTTCTTGATGAATTTGGCCGGATTGCCGCCGACGATTGTCCAAGGTTCGACATCCTTCGTGACGACCGCGCCTGCCGCCACAACGGCACCCGCCCCGATTGTCACACCTGGCAAGATGACCGACCAGCCCGCCACCCAGGAATCTACGCCAATGACTATGGGCGCGAATGTCAATTCCATTAGCCTGGAAGAAGTATCATGCCCTGCCGTGCAAAGTTTAACGCCTTGACTTACAGTCGCCCGATCTCCAATAGTGATCTCAGCTACCGCATAGCAATCCACATCCTCGCTCAAGCAGGCGTATTCCCCCATAGTCAGTTTCCATGGTTGCCAGATCCGGCAACTTGGCAACACGTTGCTAGACCATTTCACCTTTGCACCAAACAGTTTCAGCAATGCAATACGCCACGGGCGAAATAAACTGCCACGCGGGGTCGGTCTGAACAGAAACAACCATACGACATTCCAAATTGATCGTGCAACCTTGCTTGCCAATGAATGGCGGTTTCGGTAATTCTTAAGGTCAAGTTCTTGCATTGATGACGTCCTTATATCCTTCTATCATCTTTTTCGCAGCAGCATCCCATGTGTATTTCTCCTCTACAAGTTGTCGTCCGCGCGCGCCCATTGCTCGTCGCGCCTCATCACTCAATGACATCGCCTCCTGAAGTGCCGCGGCCAACGGCTCGACCCCAATATCAATCCACCAGCCGCACTTGCGCGCTTCAACAATTCCCCACGGAGTGCCCTTGGTGGTGATGACCGGCAGCTCGGCAGCCAAACCCTCTGCTATGGTAATGCCGAAATTCTCGCTCACGGAAGGATGAACTAACAAATCGGCGGACCGATACGCCTCCCACTTCCGCACATCATCTAACGCATCGGCAAACATCCAGTCGTCTCTGATTCCCAGTTTCACAAGCGAATCCATGACATCCTTTTTATGCCCATAGGAATCAGGGCCGACAACTTTCATCTTCCAGCCCCGGGGGCGGATTCTTGCCCATGCCGCGGCCAACGACAACAGTCCCTTGCCGGGATGGAGTCGAGAAAGGAAAATCGCCGTCTTAACCTTGGCGCAACGACAACGAGCAGGCATCTCAAGGGGCAGATCGACGGCATTCGGTGCAACAATGCACTGCTGCCTCAATCCGGCGTCCCGGACGTGGGACAACTCCTCCCGTGCCGTAACATGGAATGCCGCCGCACATCTCAAATCCTTATATTGATATAGCCACAACGCAACCCTCTTTTTCCATTTCTTCTCACTCAACGCCCAGGGATCGAGCATGCCTCTTGGACTGATCACATACGGCGTACCCGCCTTGCGACACGCCCTGCAGACGGCATGGAGCTTCAAATGCCAAAGCCCCTGCGTATGAACGAGGTCGTAGTCTTGAACATTCCATTCTTTACCTTCACCCCTCGCCTTCACACCGTCTTCTGCATAGAGGACACGTACGCCACAGGGATTCTCGAACTCATGCGTTCCAACCAGAACGAGCAACGTCACATCGACGCCGGCTTGCGCGAGTGCACGGCACATGCCCTTGCACGAACGCGTCGGCCCCCCCGAAGCGGGGTTCAGTCCCATCGTTACAACGAGAATCTTCATCCATTCGCCTCATTCATTTTTTCGCAGCAGCGATTCACCCACGCATCAAGCGTTCTCAAGCCCTGACCCAAGACGGGTCTTGTCAGAAACGCGAGAATCCGTCGGGGGACGTCCAAAACCACACACCCGACAAATGTCAGAAGGGTGACACATAAGCAGATCACCAGGGGCGACAGGGAGAACATTTCCGCCAAATAAGTTTCCCACCGGGAAAACGGCTTTGTGAACTGGGCATGGATTACATACACGCTAAAGACCGAGGGGGCGACAAGCGTCGCCATGCGGGCGACGACGCGAGGGAGCTTGATACGGCGCACAAACTCGAACAACGCGTACGCGAAGGCAAACACAAAGGGACTGAAGATATGACGCGATCCCGCGAAGACAACAGCGCCCGCGAGAATCACGATCAGAAACAACTGCCGAGTCCGAATCGCAAAATGGCACGCGAATACAAGACGTCCCAGCGCATATACCGCGAGGAGCACAACCCCGCTCAGTTCGCCAAGACCAGCCGTCCGCGGCACATAGCTTCTTATACCGGGAACGACTGTCAGAAATCCCCAGACAAAGAGCAAGAGAAAGGTTCCGGTGCCGAGTTTCATCAGAGCGCTTCGCCCCCCCCCCCCCCCCCCCCCCCCCCCCCCCCCCCCCCCCCCCCCCCCCCCC
>JBJEWA010000137.1:0-5802 GCA_051884805.1 Kiritimatiellia bacterium
TGGAGGCGGAAGTGGGACGGCTGGTCGATCCGGGGGCGGTGCTGGCGGAGGGAAAGGACGATATCGGTAGCGTGAAGGGACGGGGCGAGGCGAGCCTGAGGCCGGGTCAGGGACGAGCTGCTCGGTTGCGGACGAGGTTGCGCCAGAAAGCCGGGCGGGAGGGTCCAGGCTGAGGTCGGGTTAGGGACAGGATGCTCGGTTGCGGACGGGGTTGCGCCGGGGAAAGACAACCGCCGGCGGCCATCGGCTGCCGATGCGGGAAAAGCGTGCGCCGGATACGGACAGTTTGTGGTATAATGGCCAGCAAGAGTTATCTTCACAATTCCAATCCGGGGAGGAAGAGCATGGAGTTCGATCGTCGTTCGTTTGTCGGCGGCCTGCTGGCGGCCGGTGCGTTTCCGCTCGTTGCCAGTGATTTGATGGGCAAGGGCTGTCCCGACGGCAAGGTGCGCCTGGCGTGCGTCGGCATCGGCTGTCAGGCCTGGCACGACATCCGGCAGTTCGTCGCCACGCAGCTCTGCGAGATCAGCGCCCTCTGCGACACCGACCTCGACGGCGCACAATGCGCGGAGGCGCTCAAGATGTTCCCGAACGTCCCGCGCTTCACCGACTTCCGCAGGATGCTGGACGCGATGGAGGGGAAGATCGACGCGGTCGCGGTGATGACGCCGGACTTCTCGCACTTCCCGGCGCTGATGGCGGCGATGCGGCGCGGACTGCCGGTCTTCAGCGAGAAACCGCTCGCCCACACCTTCGAGGAATGCGAGCTGCTGATGGCGGCAGAGAAGAAGTACGGCGTCGTCACGCAGATGGGCAATCAGGGCCATTCGGGCGACAACTACTACCAGTTCAGGGATTATGTGGAGCAGGGCGTCATCGACGTCTCGAAGTTGACGAAGCTCGTCGCGCACATGAACAATCCGCGCCGCTGGCACAAGTGGAACGGAAAGGTCTCGTCGTTCCCCGCCGCCCGGCCGCTTCCGAAGGGGCTCGACTGGGATAGCTGGCTCGGCACCGCCGCGTGGCACGACTTCTCCCCTGATTTCGTCCAGGGCGAGTGGCGTAGCTGGTACGACTTCGGCAACGGCTGTCTGGGCGACTGGGGCGCGCATACGATGGACACGATGCACCGCTTCTTCCGTCTCGGGCTGCCGACGGAGATCCGGATCAGCAACGTCGAGGGCTGGAACCCGTTCGTCTTCCCGATGCAGGACACGCTGGCCTTCCGCTTCCCGGCGGACGGGAAGCGTCCGGCCATCGACCTCGAATGGTACGAGGGCGTCAGCAACCTGCCGGAACTCCCGAACGGCTACGCGGCCGCCGGATGGGATGCGTCGATTCCCGTGGCGGCCGGTTCGACCGAGGACAAGACGCGCAAGCTCAATCCCGGCAAGTTCTTCTACCTTTCGGACGGCACCGCCTGGCAGGGCGGTTCGCACGGTGCGCAGATCAAGGTCTGCGGCTCGAAGGAGAAGATGCCCGGCTTCACCAAGCCCGGCTCCAACCACTACAAGAACTTCCTGCTGGCCGTCATGGGCAAGGAGGAGACGCGTTCGCCGTTCTCCGTCGCGACGCCGCTTTCCGAGGTCTTCTGCCTCGGGTGCATCGCCCAGCGCCTGAACCGCAACCTCCGGTTCGATCCGGCGACGAAGCAGATTGTCGGCGACGAGGTCGCCGACCGCCTGCTCAAGGGGTCCGAGGGGACGCCGCGCCGGGGCTGGGAAGAGTTCTATCGCGTCTGAGGCCGACTGCGTTCGGCAACCGCCGTCCCGCCCCGTCGGCGGGACGAGCGAGCGCCACGGGAGGGAAACAGGGGCTGCGGGGCAGGGTGTGCTGATGGGCAGGCGGCACGTCGCATTCTTCCTGACGGCGTTGGTGCTGGCGGCGGCGCCGGGGCCGGACATCCTTTTCGTCCTGGTGCAGTCGCTGACGCACGGCTGGCGCGCGGGATCGCTGGTGACGCTTGGCCTTTGCACCGGAATCGGGCTGCACGTGACGCTTGCGGCCTTTGGCGTCGCGGCCGTCCTGAGCCGGCATCCGCGCTGGTTCACGGCGGTGACCTGGTGCGGGGCGGCCTATCTCGTCTGGCTCGGCGTCGGCGCGTGGAAGTCGGCGTCGTCGGTGGCGTTCGCGGGGGCGGCCGAGGCGGCGCTTTCGCCGCTGCGGCTCTATCTCCGCGGCATCGTGATGAACGCGCTCAACCCGAAGGTGATGCTTTTCTTTCTTGCGCTGATGCCGCGTTTCGTCGTGCCGGAGCGAGGCCGCGTCGCCTTGCAGTTCCTGATGCTGGGGGCAATCTTCGCGCTGGCGACGCTGCTCGTCTTTCACGGCGTGGCCTTTGGCGGCGGCGGCATCGCGGGCCTGCTGGCGCGGCATGCGGAGAGCGCGTGCGTGCTGCAGCGCTTCGCCGCGCTCGTCATGTTCGCCCTCGCCGGCTGGATTGGCTGGACGAACGTGCGCGGCGAAACGTGTGCGCGTCAGCCGGGGGGTTGACAGGCTGGAGGCGAATGTGCTACAATACGCGTCGTCGTCTGGAGAAGGGCGACGGCAGAAAATGAACTTTCGCAATGCTTTTCAGTTTTTCTGGTGGCGCCGGCGGGTCCGTATCCGCGGGGCTGTCGCCGCATAGTTGCGAATAGGTGCAGGCAGTCCAAGAACCCATGAAGGCGGATCGCGTGAAGGGCGGTCCGCCTTTTGCCTTGTCGCCGCCAGTCAGGCGATTGAAACCCGAAACGAAGAACCTACCGAAGCAAACCGAAAACAAGGAGCGAGCCATGAGCGACGAACCCTACAAGACCTATCTGACCGAAGCGGAACTGCCGAAGAGCTGGTACAACGTGCGCGCCGACATGAAGCGGAAGCCGGCGCCGCTGCTCGATCCCGCGACCGGCAAGCCCTGCACCGCCGAGGCGCTCGGACACGTCTTCTGCGACGACCTCGTCCGGCAGGAGCTTGACGACACGACGGCGGAGTTCGCGATTCCCCAGGAGATCCAGGACTTCTACCGGATGTTCCGTCCCTCGCCGCTCGTCCGCGCGCGCTTCCTGGAGAAGGCGCTGGGCACGCCGGCGAAGATCTACTACAAGTTCGAGGGCAACAACACGTCCGGCTCGCACAAGCTCAACTCGGCCGTCGCCCAGGCGTACTACGCGAAGCGGCAGGGGCTCAAGGGCGTGACGACCGAGACGGGCGCGGGCCAGTGGGGCACGGCGCTGTCGATGGCGTGCGCGTTCTTCGGCCTCGACTGCAAGGTCTACATGGTGAAGTGCTCCTACGAGCAGAAGCCGTTCCGCCGCGAGGTGATGCGCACCTACGGCGCGAGCGTGACGCCGTCGCCCTCGATGGAGACGGAGGTCGGCCGCCGGATCAACGCGGAGCATCCCGGCACGACGGGTTCGCTCGGCTGCGCGATTTCGGAGGCGGTCGAGACGGCGGTGACGAATCCCGGCTACCGCTACGTGCTCGGCTCGGTGCTCAACCAGGTGCTGCTGCACCAGTCGATCATCGGGCTGGAGACGCAGACGGCGTTCGCGAAGCTCGGCGTGAAGCCGGACGTGATCATCGGCTGCGCGGGCGGCGGCTCCAACCTGGGCGGGCTGATCGCGCCCTTCATGGGCGAGAAGCTGCGCGGCGAGGCGGACTACCGGTTCGTCGCCATCGAGCCGGCGAGCTGCCCGAGCTTCACCCGCGGCGTCTACGCCTACGACTACTGCGACACGGGCCGGATCTGTCCGCTCGCGAAGATGTACACGCTGGGGGCGGACTTCATTCCGTCCGCGAGCCATGCGGGCGGGCTTCGCTTCCACGGCATGAGTTCGATCCTTTCGGAGCTCTACGACCAGCAGCTCATGGAGGCGAAGGCCGTCCGGCAGACGGAGGTCTTCGAGGCGGCGCAGTTTTTCGCGCGCACGGAGGGCATCCTGCCGGCGCCGGAGTCGAGCCACGCCATCCGCGGCGCGATCGACGAGGCGCTGGCCTGCAAGGAGACGGGCCGGGCGGAGACGATTCTCTTCGGCCTCACCGGCACGGGCTACTTCGACATGACGGCGTACCAGTCGTTCAACGACGGCCGGATGCAGGACTTCCTGCCGAGCGACGAGGATCTGGCGCGTTCGTTCGCCAAGCTGCCGAAGGTCGGGTGAGGCGGATGACGCGGCTCAAGATCTGCGGAGTGAGGACGGTGGCGTTCGCCCGGGCGGCGGAGCGCCTCGGGGCCGACTATCTCGGCCTCATCTTCGCGCCGGAGAGTCCGCGGGCGGTGACGGTGGCGCGGGCGCGGGCGGTCGTCGCCGCGCTCGCGGGCACGGCGCGTCCGGTCGGCGTCTTCACCGACGCCTCCGTCGAGGCGGTCGCCGACGCCTGCGCGGCCGCCGGCATCGGCATCGTCCAGCTCCACCGCCGGGCGCGGCGCGAGGAAGTCGTTTACCTGCGCGGGCGCGGGCTGGAGGTCTGGACGCTCGGCGGCGGCGCGCCCGGCGACGCCGTGGTGTTCGATTCGTCGCACGGGGACGGGGAGCGCGCGCTGGTGTTCGGCCCATACCGGACGGTGCTGGCCGGCGGCATCTCGGCCGACAACGTGTGCGCGGCGTTCGCCAGCGGGGCGGACGTCATCGACGTCTCCGGTTCGCTGGAGTCGTCGCCGGGGCGGAAGTCGTCCGCCCGGCTGCGGGCGTTCGTCCGCGTGTGGAATTCGCTGCTTGCAAGGAAGGAAGGTTGAGCCATGCTGAAGATTCTGTCGGAAGAGGAGTTCATCCGGCGGACGCGCGACGGGGCGCGGACGCCGGTCTATCGCGAGTACCTGGCGGACCGGGAGACGCCGGTCGCCATCCTGACGCGGGCGGCCGGTGACGAGTCGGTCTTCCTGCTGGAGAGCGTCAGCGGCGGCGAGAACGTCGGCCGCTATTCCTATCTCGGCGTCGATCCGACGGCGGTCGTCGAGGCGAAGATCGGGGAGCATCCGCTGGCGGGCGTGCGCGCGGCGCTGGGGGCGCGGCCCTTCGCGCCGGCGCCCGAGCTGCCGTCGCTGCAGGGCGGCGCCATCGGCTACCTCGCCTACGACGCCGTCAAGGCGTTCGTGCCCCGCGTCGGCCTGACGCCGGAGGCCGGCACGCCGTCCAGCGCCTTCCTGCTGACGGACACGATCCTCGTCTTCGACCACGTGCGCCAGACCGTGTTCGTGGTCCGCGTGACGGAGGTGCGGCCGGGGGAGACGGCGTCCGAGGCCTACCGGCGCGCGCTGCGCGAAATCGACGCCGTCGGCGAACGGCTGTTGAGCGCCGCTTCGATCGCCCGCGTCGGCGGCGCGGACGCGGCGCCCGAAAAGCCGTTCGTCGCGGCCTTCAAGTCCGAGATGACCGAGGCCGAATTCGAGCAGATCGTCACCGAGTGCAAGGCGGCGATCCGGGCCGGGGAGGTCATCCAGATCGTGCCCTCGCAGAAGTTCACGGCGGAGACGAACATTCCGCCGCTCGCCCTCTACCGGGCGCTGCGGATGGTCAACCCCTCGCCCTACAACTTCTTCCTCAAGCTCGGCAAGCGGGTGCTGATCGGCTCCTCGCCGGAGGAGCTGGTGAAGCTGCGCGGGCGCCAGGCGTCCACCGCGCCCATCGCCGGTACGCGGCCGCGCGGCGGCACGCCGGAGGTGGACCGGCTGCTGGAGGCCGAGCTCAAGGCGGACGAGAAGGAGCGCGCCGAGCACGTGATGCTGGTCGATCTCGGGCGCAACGACCTCGGCCGCGTCTGCCGGACGGGGAGCGTGCGGGTGGAGGACTTTGCGCACGTCGAGCGCTATTCGCACGTCAT
>JBJEWA010000138.1:0-81962 GCA_051884805.1 Kiritimatiellia bacterium
TTCCAAACTGGCGGGGTCGGGCAACGCCCCCTTCGGCAGCGGCCGCAGCGCCGCCATGGCCGTTCCCGCGCACAAGACCAGCCCCGTCACGATGCGTCCGTTTCTCATGCGGCCATTATACCACCCTTTTGCTGAAACATCAAGCGGGCCCGAGGCGACGGAAGTCACCGGCGTTTATCTATTGCTTCGGCAACTAAATGTTGTGATTCTATCCGCAAAGAACGCAAAGTTCGCAAAGATTGCAAGTGCTCTATTTCTTTGTGCTCTTTGCGTCCTTTGCGGCTAAAAAATATCCATCTGATTCACTCTCTTTCATTGCTGCATCACTAAAACAGGTATGCCAATCGTTTCATCACGCCACCTCCTCTATCAAATCCTCATCGCACCCACTTAAAACCTCTGGACGAAGTTCGGCTCTACTGCGAAGTGTAGAATTCTCATGGCCGCATAGCTGAAGCGGACTGATAGATACTGCGCATCCGCTCTTTGAACAGATGGATGGTCGCAAAATCCGAACATTCTTCGCGATTTTGGCGGTTATCAATCAAAGCCAAATACGCAAGATTGCGTACGCGCCAGACCCTTTTGGGGTTGCTGGCTCCCCGGTCGGCAAACTTGCTGGGAGGCGCCTTGCGGGGTTCTTTCTTCTCCGCGCCTTGCGGCACGGGGGAGAACGGCTGCCGACGTCTTGCACTCGCCGGCATCTAGCAAAGATCAACTCCGCTTGCGCGTCCACCCGGCGGGACACCAACCCGCCCGGCCAAAATCAGCTATGTGGATTGTGCCACATTCTCACGTTTAATGCCGAGCTTGCGATCAAGATCGGCGAAGGCATTGTCCAAACTCTCAACATGATAGAGTTCATACATGTTCATCGCATAATCGACGGCGTTGTGAGCCGCGAGGCGCTTGTAGGCAACGTCTGCTGTCTCGCCGTTACGCGCGGCATAACGTTCGAGGAGATAAATGAAGAACTTGAACTCCGGACTCATGATTACGCCATCTTCAAGTAAGGTGAATTGAGGGGCGTCCCCGTTACACGCTCACTCTCCCACATGTCAAAAATACCAGGAGGCCCGAACTGCCACATCTCCATTTTCGGGTCGGCCAACATGCGGTATGTGCGAGAGGAAAGGAAAAGCGGCAAGGCCTCGGCCGGGGTGTAGCCATATTTCTCGGCAATCATCCTCGTGACATTCTCGTCGTAGAAATCCATTACTTCCGGATCCATGGTCATGACACCTCCCAGGACTCGACGAACTTGAGACAAACCAGCGACCGTTCCGTCTTGAACGCGAACTGATCGCGCAATCGCTGCGGCAGAAGCCGCCGAAGCGCTTCTTCTTCCGTATAGGCGCCCTTGAAGTACAAATTCAAAACCGACATCGTATTATCATTCGCCACTGGGCCAATCACGACATCCGCATCCGAATCGTCCACGCCTTGATTGCGGTTTCGGCTGACATAGCGAAGCCAGACGGAAGTCGGCCCGGGGAACTTCAGCGCGGTCAATTCATCAAACCGACCCTCGGGAATTTCAAACACCGATACCGTCGGCACACCCGCTCCCCTGCGAAGCGTCGATGTCTTCGCCCATTTCACCGCCTGCTCTTCGCTGGATGTCAGATAAAACGCTTGCCCGAAATCAAGCGCACGAACCAGAGGACGAATCTCTGGCGTCATAACTTCAACATTACTTCCGTGATAGAGAACCATCTTCTCGACCTCCTTTCTCGTTTGTCTCTTGTCAGGCTATAATCCATTTCATTCCACGCAGCTCATCTCACATATCCGGCTTTTCGTTGAAGCTTTTGGCGATTTTCAATCAAAGCCAAATACGCAAGATTGCGTACGTGCCAGACCCTTTTGGGGTTGCCGGCTCCCCGTCCGGCAAACTTGCCCGAAGTCGCCTTGCGGGGTTCTTTCTCCTTCGCGCCTTGCGGCACGGGGGAGAACCGTTGCCGACGTCTTGCACCCGTCGGCATCTAGTAAAGATCAACTCCGCTTGCGCGTCCGCCCGGCAGGACACCAACCCGCCAAACGAAAACCAACTGCAATGATTATACCATTTTCGAGCACAGTTGCGCGGCGCCGATGTGGCTTCCGAAGTTGAACAGCGGCGTTTAAACCCTTATCCGCCGCTTTCTCCTCACGGTAGCGCCGCGCCGGCTTTGACGAAATGGGGCAGGCGGGTGAGGGGCGTCTGCACCTCGACCGTCTTCGGGCCCACGACCGTCGCACCGTCGTCCGACTGCCAGACGCCCGGAGGAACGACGACCTGCCGGGACGCCGCCTCCGGTTCGAGCTGCGGCGCGACCAGCAGGAAGTCGCCGATCATGAACTCGTCCTTGACCGTCGCATAGCCCTGCCCCGGAAACTCGTATTCGAGCGCGCGGAGAAACGGTTCGCCCGTCCGGCCGCACTCCCGGGCGAGTTCGACGAACCGGGGGGCGAACGACTGGCGGAGCGCCACGGCCGCCTGCACGATGCGCTGCTGCTCGGGATTCAGCACGCGCCACGGCGAGGCGGAGAACTGCATCATGCCGCACAGCGCCTGCATCTGGCAGGAGCGCACGAACAGCTCGGGGTCGAACGCCGACCCCGGCAGGAAGGCCGTCCACTGTCCGCCGCCGATCATGTCGGGACACAGGAACGAATAGCCGAGCAGGCCGCCGGCGATGAGATCCGTCACGCACTTGCGCAGGTCCGCCCAGGAATGGCCCTTGTCGTTCAGCCGTTCGACGATCGGCTGCCCCGCCAGCTGGAACGCATTGCGGAATTCGCAGGCCGGGTAGTCGAGGCAGAGCCGGCCGTACGCCTGGGCCTGCAGGCCGGAGGACACGTCCGCATGGGACCGGTAGCCGCGGCAGTAGAAGATGAGATGGCCGCCGTCCATCTTGAAGCCGTCCACGCCGAACTCGCGCATCAGCCGGTCGCATTCGCCCTGGTACCAGCCGTAGCCGACGGGATCGGTGAAATCGACGAGCGCGGACTGACCGTTCCACCACCAGACGGACGCGGGGCGCGCCAACGGATTCTCGTGATTCCAGTCCGCCCCGAGCAGCAATCCGCCGCGCGCCAGGTGGCGCTCGCCGGTATCCGGATCGATGCCCGTCATCAGCCGCCGGAACGCCGGCGAGTCGGACTGGACGAACGGGCACATCCACAGGAGGACCTTGAAGCCCATCGCGTGCAGCTTCGCCACCATCCCCTTCGGGTCGCGGAAGCGCGACGGCTCGAAGCGCCAGTCGCCGTAGCCCGCCTGCCAGGTGTCGTCGATGATCAGCATGCCGGGCGGCAGTCCGTGGTCCAGCATCGACTGCGCGTAGGCGAGGATGTCCTGCTCGTTCTGGCGGTAGGTGAGCTCGATCCAGGTGCAGTACTGGGGGGCGGAGTAGAAGGTGAGGTCCGGCGTCCGGCCGCTCGGCGGGAAGTGCGCCTTCGACGCGGCCAGAAACGCCTCGCGGAGCGTCGAGCCCGCCTGCACGAGCCGGATCGGCTCGCCGTCCGAGACGATCCGCATCACGCCGCCCGAGACCGAGAGCGCGGTCTGCCCGTCGCACCAGACGTAACGGCCCCGGTCCGAGACGAGCAGCGACTGGTACTGGTTCGCATAGCCGTCCTTGCGGATGTCGATCTCGACGGCCGACTGCGCGTCGAACGGCATCTGCTCGCCCCACCACGTCGCCTCGCCCCACCAGTGCTCGCCGGCGAGCATCGGCACCGTCAGCGTGCGCGGCTCCGCGTCCGCGCGGCCCCGGTCCGGCGCCGCCGGCAGCCGGACGAAGTCGCTCTTGGCGACGGACACCCGCTGCGGCGCACCGTCGATCACGACGACCAGCCCGTCGCGCGCCGTGGCGTTGACGAGATAGGTCGGCTTCGTCAGGCGGCCGAGGTCGGCAAAGGCCGCATCCGAATAGACGACGACCACGCGTTCGCGGTCGCTCTCGCCCTCAAGGACCGGATAGCCCAGCTCGGGATGGTGCGCGGTGAAGCGTCCCTGCAGCAGCGCCTCGCGGTGGGCCTGCGAGAATTCGAGCCACTTGCCGACCACCGCGAGCTGCTCGGGCGGCAGCTCCTTCAGCACCATCGAATACTGGATGACGCCGAAGAGCGCGTTCAGGATCGGGCGCGCCGCGTTCTCCGGCGTGTCCGACGGATGCCATTCGAGCATATCCGCATGAACGGGCGTGGTGCCGCTCGTCACGCGCAGCGTCGCGATGCGCATGCGGTTTCCGGCCATGTCGCCGGGGCAGTCCGTCGCGCGCAGCATATTCCCGTACTGGCGGATCGCAGGTCCGACGTAGTTCTGGCGGAACTCGATCAGCGCCTCCGGATTCACCGCCGTCACGCGCCGGCGGATGTCCTTCATCAGTACATCGACCGCCAGCGGCAGCGAGCGGATGTCGCGTCCCGCATAGCCGTCCCGCGCAGCGGGGTCGCCCGTCGCCGGAATGCGCAGGGCGTCGATGAAGTCGAGCTTGAGGCCGTCCAGCCGCCACTCGCGCATCGCCCGCGCGAACGTCTCCGCGAGGAAGGCGCGCACCTCCGGGAAGCGCGGATCGAGGACGGCGGCCCGGAGGGCGTCGCGCCGGTACAGGTACTTGCCCTCGAAGCGCGCGAAGTTCGCGCTCTCGTAGCCGACGAACGGCAGGGCGAACCAGACCAGGTACTTCAGGCCGAGCGCCTGCACCTTCGCGACGTGCGCGGCCATGTCGGGGAAGCGCGTCTTCGCCGGCCGCCACTCCCCGACCTTGGCATAGCTGACGGTCGCGTCCGAATCGACCTGCCAGCCGTCGTCGAGGATGACGGCCTTCATGCCCAGCTTCGCCGCCAGCGCACACTCGGCCTCGACCGTCGCCGCCGTCACCTCCTTGTGGAAGCCGTACCACGTCGAGTAGAGCGGATCGAAGGCCGCCGCCGGCACGAAGGCCGGCTCGAAGCCGTTCGCGCGGCGGATCCATTCCGTCGCCTCGGCGGCGGCCTCGTCCCAGCGGACGGGGCGCTCGTCGACGAGGATCCGCACGGCGTACTCGCGCATCGGCGCGTCGCCCTGGGTGAAGAAGGTCAGGCGGAAGCAGACGCGGTCGCCGGCCTCGACGACGCCGACCTGGTAGACGACGTGCCGGAGGGCCTCGGTGTTGGCGACGGTGACGCGGTTGCCGTCTGCGTCGTTCAGGACGACGCAGAGCGGCAGCGCGAAGGCGAGGTTGGAGAAATAGTTGCCGTTGCGGTCCGCCTGCAGCTGGCAGCGGTCGGGCTCCGCGTGCGGGAACCAGAGGTGATGCATATCGAGCTGCGGACGCTCGAACGAGACGGAGAAGACCGGCGGCGGCGCCTCGACGGGGCTGGTCAGCCGGATCTCCGTCACCGCACGGCCGGCGTCGGCGGACTCGACCGTCGCGAACCGCCACGGGCCGGGGTCGCGGCAATCGAGCGCCAGCGCGGCAAGCATCGTCACAAACGCATTCATGCTACCTCCTTCACGGCTGCGCCAGTTCATGGGCCCGCACGAGCGAGGCCGGATCGTTGACGTTGTTCGCGCGGTTCGTGTCGGTCTCGCCCGAGAGGAGCGGCGCGTCGATGACGGCGGCGAGCTGCGCGGGCGTCAGCGCCAGCGGCGGCTCGAACCGGTCGCCCGACGCATAGCCGACGAGCGCTGCGCGCAAGACGGCGGCGGCGGGGTCGCCGTCGGCGAAGTTGAACGAGCAGACGAGCATCCGCCCGTTGCCGACGCGATACTCGAACAGCATCGCCTGGCGGATCGGGAACTTGACGGACGAGGCGACGTCGACCACGGGATCGAACGGAACGCCCGCTTCGAGCTGCACGGCCCGCCCGCCCTCCAGGAGGCGGCGGAACTGCCAGCCGCAGTAGCCTTCGTGCGGGAAGTCCGCGAAGACGGGGTGGGGGTTGATCACCGTCGCGTAGTTGCCGATGGTGCGCCCCGCCATGCCGATGCGGAAGGTGGTCCCGAGCGACTTGAACGGCCCCGCGCCGAGGAGCAGGACGCGCTCGCCCCGCGCCATCGCCGCGAGCAGGTCGTCCTTAGCGAGGTCGGTGACGACGCGCAGCCCGTTCCGCGCCGGGACGGCTCCGGCGGCCGCCGGAAACGCATACAGCTCCCATTCGTTCTCGGCAAGCTCCGCGACCGACGCCACCAGCAGGTACTTGACCGCGCGCGCCGTGGCGGGAATCGCCACGTCGAACGCCGCGAGCGGCGAGAGCGCACCGCACGGGACGGGCCCGCAGGCCGCAGTCCGCGTCCACACGCAGCGGCCGCCCGCCGCCTCGACGAGCCGCACGGTCAGCCGGGCGTCCGCCGCGTCCCGCGCGTAGTTGGAAACCGAGAACGCGACGCGCTTCGCCGCCCCCGCCGGCACGTTGAAGTCGTTGCCGAGGTCGGACAGGACGACGGCCGCGCCGTTGTACCGGTTCACGTTCCGCACCGTCTCCCCCGGCTTGAGCCGGTAGAACTCGTCCATCAGGCCCACGGAGTAGCCGAACGTATGCCAATGGGTGTTGATGTCGCCGAGGAAGTCGTACCCCGCGATGCGGTCGGCCGCACGGAGCTTCTCGCAGCAATGCTTGCGGATGCGGCGCATCCACTCGCACGAATGGCGGAAGTAGACGTCGGCGCGGTCCAGCAGGCCGCGCGCGCGCAGATGCTCGCGCACGCCCGAGAAGAGGCCCGTCTTCAGGATCGGCGAATCCGCCGGATAGAGCCGTTCCAGCGAGAAGTCGGCGTAGCTGGAGTCGATGCAGATCTCGTGCGAGAGGCGCGGGCGGCCGAGGAACGCGTCGCCGCGGCGGTCGAGTTCGGCGGACGAGCCGGCGTCGAGCGACTGGTAGCTCACCATGCCGTTCGCGTACGAGGTGAAGAGATCGCAGAACGGCGCGAGGCGGGCCATGCGCTCGGCGTTGTGCTCGAACGGCGTCGCCACGACCGGGTCGAGCCCCGCCATGAGCAGGTATTCGACGCCGCGCATCGCGCTCATCGGCGAAAAGAGCGCGTCCGTCCGCGCATGGACGAGTTCCGCAATGTCGGCGAGATAGCGTTCGGCCTGGCGGTCGATGCGCGTCTCGTTGCCCGTGCAGTAGATGACCACCGATGGATGCGGGCGCGCGAACGCGATGATTTCGGCGTACTCGGCCTCGGAGGTGAAGTTCGGGGACTCCAGGTGGACGAGCATTCCCAGCTCGTCAGTCGCCTGCAGGTATTCGACCGGCGGCACGAAGGTGTGGAAGCGCACGAAGTTGAAGCCGAGTTCCTTGCGTTTCGCCGTGATCATGCGGTAGTAGGCGAGGTCCCGCGGCAGGTGGACGGTCTGCGGGAAATAGCAGTGCTCGGTTACGCCGCGCAGATAGACGGGCTGCCCGTTCAGGCGGAGCTTCTCGCCCTGCGCCGTCAGGCGGCGGATGCCGAACGCCTGCCGGGTCACGCGCCCGCCGGCGGACACCTCAAGCCCGTAGAGCTTCGGGCGCTCGGGCGTCCACAGCTCGTAGCCGTCTGCGGGGAGCGTGACCCGGTCCCGCAGGTCGCCCGCCGCCAGCACGCGCTCGCCGTCCCGGATGACGTAGTGCGCGGCCCCGGCGGCGTGTACGGTAAAGGACTTGCAGTCGGCGGCCGTCGTCACGTGGACCTTCGGCGGCTGCTCGTCCCGGAACAGGAACTCGACGTGGCCGTTCACGCCCCCGGTCGAGGCGAAAAGCCCGCGCGAAGTCAGGCCGGACACGTAGTCGCAGGTGCCGAGCACGGGGCCGTTGCAGACAGCGAGGACGATTTCGTTCGCGCCGGTCCTGAGCACGTCCGCCGGCACGGGCAGCTCGAACGGCGCCGAGTAGCCGCGATGGGTGGCGACGTACGCGCCGTTGATCCAGACCTGCAGGTTGTTCCGGACGCCCTCGAACGCGAGGACGGCGTCGGCGACGCGCTCAAGCGTCAGCCTGCGCCGGTAGAAGAAGGTACCCCGAAGGTCCGGAAGCGTCGTATCCAGCGCATACCCGCGAAACGGCGGCCGCTGCACCTTGTACGACGGATTGATCCGGAACTCGTCCTTCATGCCCGCCGCCCGGAAGGCCCCGACCATGTCCTCCCAGTACCCGGGAACGGCCTGCTCGACCGTCACGCCCGCGAAGACGGGATACTCGCGGGACTCGCGGTCGTAGGGACTGTAGGCTATCTCCCAGGCCCCGTCCAGGAATACGGCAAACGCGGCCTGCGGCAGCAGAGCCAGCGCCAGGATCGTCTTCGTCTTGCGCATGTTCATTCCATGATCAGGGTGCGGAAGGAATTCGGCGAGTGGACGGTCGAGTCCGTCCAGCTCTCGTAGCGTCCGGGGCCGCAGCGGTTGAGCCCCATCAGCCAGGCCTTGCCCTTTTGCGGCGCGCCGAAGGTCGCGTACGGGAACTTCACTTCGATCACCCAGCGGTCGGGATAGACCTTCGCCTGCCGCACGAATTCGCCGTTCCATTTCGAGTTGATGTTCATGCCGAGCGACGCGAGCGCGTCCTGGGTGTTGCCGAGGGTGTTGACGCAGATCCAGTAGTAGTCGGTGCGCGTGTTCATCGGATCGAGGCAGAGTTCGATGCCGTCGTCGAGATAGACTTCGTCGTCGCGCTTGGTCTTGTTGGCCGCGAGCTCCTTGGTGTCGCCCCAGCCGATGACGCGCAGGTAGAGCGCGTCGTCCGTGCGCAGCACGGTCGCCCAGGTGGGGTCTTGCTTGCAGGGGCGGTCGGCGTGGACGAACGTCTTTTCGGTGGCGCCCCGCTCCCAGACCGGGTCGCTGCCCGTGCCGTCGAGGCGCGGCGCCACCTGCGAATAGGGCACCTTCATCGTCCAGCGCGCCGCCATCGAAGGTCCGGTCGCCAGCTGGCGCCAGGCGCTCCAGACGGCCTTTTCGGTGGCCACTTCCCGCGCCGCGCGCGCCGCGTTGCGCGTCCGGCGCTCGGCTTCGGCGAAAAGCGCATCGACTGCGGCCACGCGCGCCGGGTCGCGCACAAAGCCGTCCGCGACGGCCGGTGGCGCATTGTTGTAGTAGGAGAGGTGGCCCGGGCCCTGCCAGGCCGTCTCCATCAGCGCGAGGTACCGGCCGATCGCCTCGCCGCCCGCGCCGTAGACGCGGGTGCAGAAATCGCGCCGCAGCGTCTCCAGGTCGCAGTCGGGGTTCCACATGAGCCGCATCGCCGCCCAGGCCGCCCAGCGGTGGAGCATGATGCCCCATTCGTGGCGCGGCAGCTTCGGGTCGGCAAAGCCGCCGAAATACTCCGTGAACCAATACTGCACCCCGAAATCGCGCGCCCACTTCATTTCATCCTGGAAGATTCGCGCCAGCGGCACGGTCATGCGCCAGGAGCCGCCGAACGCGTCGAAATGGTAGCCGTAGACGTTCGGCGCCTGCCCGAGCGCGTCCTTCCACGCGGCCATCGCCTTGAGCGCATTGGGGTTGACGGGGCAATCCGAACCGAAGGGATGCTTGTAGCAGCGGTCGTACATGCAGTAGTGGAGCATGAAATGGCGGTCGAGCCGCACGCGCGGCACGGCGGCGTAGAACGCATAGGCGATGGTGGTGTAGCGCTTGTGCGGATAGCGCTTCACCGCCGGCGCGACGATCTGGTTGAGGAAGCGGAAAAAGAGCGTCGACGGATCGCCCACCCGGGCGCACGCGTCGCAATGGCAGTAGATGGGCGTATCGCGCGCCGTCAGGGTGAGGAACTCGACCTCGGGATGCTCCGCCCAGAAACGCAGGATCCACTCCTGGAACGTCCTGATCGTGTCGGGATTGGTGTAGCAGTGGTTGCCGTCCACGCGGATGCCGTCAAGCTCCGCCCACTGCTCGGGATAGCGCTTGAAATAGTCTTGGGGCGTCTCGCAGTCGGCCGGACGGATCCAATTGAAGGAATGGCCGCCCCAGCTCGTGGTCTGCCCCCAGTTGACCTGGCCGCGTCCGATCGGATTGAGCCGGTTGTGCGCCAGCCACAGCTCGCGTTCGGCGTGGGGATGGGCCATGAGCGCGCGGTAGGGAAACGCCGCCGTCGTCCTGACCCGGGGATCCGCGAGCGCGAGGTCCTTCGCCGGCGCCGGCAGGAACTCGCCGTCCTCCCCTTCCCAGAACCAGCGGCAGCCCAGCTGTTCGAGCAGGTCGCACATCGCGAACCAGCAGCTGCGTTCGTTGTTGCCGACCAGCCAGAGGCGTTCGCCCGCCGCGCCGGCGGCCGCCTCCGGTCGGCGCTCGACGCGAAGCTCGTACGTGTCGTTCCCGCCGAGTTCCGGCGCGACGGCGAAAGCAATGCGATTGGGCGCGTCCGGCGGCGCCTTGGCGCCCGTCACCCGCCCGATGATGCGCCAGTACTCCGCCGCGGCCAGCTCCGTCGCGGGACGGTCCGCCCCCTCGAAGGTCACGCACGAGACGCCGTTCCGGACGAAATCAAACGCCGACGCGCTGCCCGCCGCCAGCAGCGCCGCCGCGCCCAAGGTCAGACTCCTCCTCATGTTCGCATCTCCCTTCTCCGTCCGAAGCCCGCCCCGGCGGTTATTCATAGACCACCCGGCCGGTGCCGTCCACCTTCGCCCGCCGACCGGCCTGGCGCGCCTTGTATTCGGCGATCTCCGCCCGCGTCGGCGGCTCGATCCGCATCACGCGGACGTTCCGCACGTCGAACTTGACCGCCCGCGTCCAGACATTGAACGCGCCCGCGCCAATCGGGACGTCAACCGTATAGAGCGCTTCGCCGTCGAGGGAGACGCGCATTTTCGTGTCCGCCAGCCGCACGACGACACGGTGCCAGTCCGTCCCGAGCGGCTTCGCCAGCCGGGTGCGCGGCACCAGCGGCTTCGGGGGCGTACCGTGCCGGAGGAAGAGGTCCGCAAAATACGCGTTTTCGGTGAAGTGCACGGCCAGCCGCCCGAACTCCTCGCCGAAGCGCGGACCGCGGTTGCGCAGATGGAGGGACAGCTCCCGGTAGCGCTCGTCCGGCAGGAAGCGGAAGTCCATCGAGAATTCGTAGTTCACCCAGGGGCCGCCCCGGAACATACGCGGATGGTTGCCCCAGAGCAGCCAGTCGCTCTTGCGATGCGCCACCGGATCGGCCGTGGCCGAATAGCGGCGCTCGGTCCAGTTGTCCTGCGGGTCCGCCGCCCACGGATAGAGCGCCACCGTCGGCTTCGCCCCGTTCAGCAGGTAGTCGATGCGGTCCGGATCCGGGTGCCGTCCGATCTCGCCCCAGTCGCTGCGGCTCGTCTTGAGGTCGCGCCAGCGACGCCACCAGATTCGCTCAAGTTCCACCTCGCCCTTCGCCCGTGCGCAGGCGGTCGCGGCCAGCTTCCGCTCGGCGGCGGCAAACGCGGCGTCGGCCGCGGTCATCAGCGCCTGCGTGACGAACGTATCGGCGTGGGCGTCGGGCGAAGCGTTGTAGGCGCTGATGTGGCCGCCGCCGCCCCAGGCGTCCTCCATCGCGGTCAGATAGGCGAACATCGCGTCCGCCGCCGGGCCGTAGACGCGCGCGCACCAGTCGCGCTTGATTGCGTCCAGGCTCTGGTCCGGATTCCACAGCAGGCGGCAGAGCGCATAGGCGGGAAACCGATGGCAGTAGGCGCGGCAATCCTCGCGGATCGTCGCCGGCGGCGAGCCGTCCGGCCCGGCCGACCGCGCGGCGAACGCCCAGCCGCCGTACCACTCCGTGCACCAATAGCCGACCTGGTGGTCGCGCGCCCACCTGATCTCGTCCTGCAGGACGCGCTCCATCGGCGCGAGCATCGGCTTCGGGGCGTTCCAGAGGTCGAAGTGGTAGCCGTAGATCCCGGGCGTCGCACCGAGCACCTCCCGCCAGGCCGCCATCGCCCCGAGCGCCTTGGGATTGAACGGACAGTCCGCCGCGGCGAACGGATGCCGGTAGCAGCGGTCGTACATACAGTATTCCAGCGTAATCGCGGGGTGCAGCTTCACCTTCGGCGGCTGCACGTAGAACGAGTAGGCGATCGTGCGATACCGCTTGCCGGGGCGAAGCTCCGCCAGCGCGGCGACGAGACGGTTGATGAAGTCGAAGTAGAGCGTCGAGGCGTCGCCCTTCGCCGCGCAGCCTTCGCAGGTGCAGTGGACGGGCGTGTCCTTCGGCGAAAGGCTCAGGTACTCGGCCTTCGGCGCGGCGTCCCATTCGCGCACGTAGAAATCGACGAACGTCCGGAACGTCTCGGGGTGGGTGTAGCAGTGCTGATGCGGCACGCGCCGGCCCTGCCAGAGCGCATGCTGCTCGGGATGCCGCGCGAAATACTCCTCCGGCGTCTTGCAGTCCGCCGGGCGCACCCAGTTGAAGAGGTGGCCGCCGTGGCACCGGCGCGGATGCATCCGCTGACGGCGGAAAAAGGCCGACTTGTACCGGGCGTCCGGCGAATGCGTGCGGTGGAACAGGAAGTCGCGGTACGGAATCGCCGCCGTTGACGTGACGGCGAAGTCCGCGAGCGCCAGGCAGTTGGTCGGCTCCGGCAGGTACTCGCCGTCCGGCCCCGCCCAATACCAGCGGCAGCCGAGACGCTCCAGCAGCTCGAAGAGGCCGAAGCCGACCGATTCGGGATTCGACCCCGCAATCGTCATCCCCTCGCCTTGGGCGACGATCCGGAACGTGTCGCCGTCGCCGAGCGCAGGATCGACGACCAGCCGAATCACGCCCCCGGCGCGGGAGGCGTCGGGTTGCGTCCCGCATCCCGTCACCGCATCGAGAATCCGCTCGAACTCGGCCCGCGCGAACGCCGTCTCGGGCACGTCGACGCCCTCAAGCCGGACGTTCAACCTGCCGTTCCGCACCAGATCGACGGCCTGGAGCGGGGCGGCGGCCAACGCGACCAACGCCAGCGCGCAGACTCGGCCAAGCGTGCGTGCGTTCATCTCGGGAACTCCCTTTCCGTTGGCTTGCATTCGGCGGCACGCGGTCGGCGGAAGCACCCGGAGGGGCGGCCGACCGACCCGGGCGGACCCGATCAGCGGAAGGAAAGCGTCGCCCCCAGCGCCTTCGTCTCGTAGCAGCCCATGTCGGGCGCGACGCCGATGATGCGCGGTCCGTCCGCCAGATCCTTCGAGCGGACGTCCGCCGGATCCAGCATCCAGGCGAGCGTGAGCGCGGAATCCCGGCACCAGCGGGACTTCGGCCGGAAATCGCCCGCCGCCGGATTGGCGAACCGGGGATTGGACTTCACGCAATCGACGTGCTTGTCCGCATCGAGCGCCGCCACCTGCAGACAGGAGTTGGTGGCCGCCGTCACGCTGTCATCGCTGCCGGCGTTCCCCGAGGAAATGCAATTGACGAACGTACCGACGTCGCAGCCCCCGGGCAGGGTTCCGCGTTCAAGCGAATTCGTGTTGCCGTAGATCGTGCAATTCCACAAGTCTGCATTGTAGACGGCGCCGCCGTGCGCGGAAGACACGTTCCAGGCCATGAGCGCGTTGTAATGCACGCCGCCCTTCACCGCGCCGCCGCCGCGACCGTAGGCGCCGTCGTCCGGGCGCTGATTGCGCAGGAAGCTGCAATTGTAGCTGATGCAATCGCTCGCGCCGCCGCCGTAGCCGCCGGCGAGATTCGCCTCGAAGCGCGAAGCGACGAGGTTCATCCGGTAGGCGCCGCCGCCCGGCGCGTTCGACGCCGGCGCACGGTTGCCGTAGAAGACGCAATTGGTCGCCGCCTGCAACAGCACGCCGTTCTTAAGCTGCCCGGTCGAACCGCCCCCGCCCCAGCCGTCGCCGCCGCTGTTCACGGTATTCTCGCAGACCGTGCAGCCTTCGAGCGACGAGTAGAACGTGCCGCCGCCCGATTTCACCGCCACATTGTTGGAAATGACGCACGATTCGAGCCAGCCCGAATAAACGCCGCCGCCCCGCACCGCCTTGCCGCCGGCGATGAGGCAATGGCGCATCAGGGGCGTGGAGCCGCCGGGCGCCTCCAGCATCACGCAACCGCCGCCGTCGTTGCCGTCGGAGTTGTCCACGGCGCAACTGCCGTCGAGCAGCTGGAAGCCGATGATGGTGCAGAACCGGCGCATGTGCAGCGCACGGATCGAACCCTCGCCCAGGCCCGTGTCGCTGGAGGCGTCCCAGGCGCCGTAGATGATCGGGCCGTTCCGCCAGTCGTCATCCTCGCCGCGCACGGTAATCGTCTTGTTCAACATCAGGATGCGGCAATTGGACGACACGCCGTTGATGGCGGAGCTCGTCACGCCAAAATCGCACACGTAGTCGTTCTTGACCCACACCGTATCCACCAGATGCTTGGCCGCATTGATCGCCGCCTGCAGCGCCGAAAGGTTGTTGTCGCGATCATCACCGTAGCAGACGCCGGTTTTCCCGGGCATCGTCCAGGTGCCGTCCGCCGAAACGAAAAGGTCGGCCGCACCGGCGGCGGTACAGAGCAGGACCGTTCCTGTCCCCAGCACCTTCGCACAATCGCGCACAAACATGCCTATCACTCCTTTCTACCGCCCGGGGCGGTGATTTTGATATAGCCGGAGGGCGTAACCGCAAAACCGCAGATTATCCGCTCTGCCTCCGATGTTTTACTTGGTCATTATAGCAAACCCCCGGCGGTTCAACAACCCCCGGGGGAGGGCAGGGGCAGGGGGGAGGGGGAGGACAGGAGCGACAGGAGGGGCGAGAGGGGCAGGAGTGACGAGAGGAGGACAAGAGCGACAAGAGCGACAAGAGCGACGGGCGGCGGGGCTTTCCTCTGGTCGCTCTTGTCGCTCTCGTCTCTCCGGTCGCCCCCCCCCCCCGCCTGCGGGAGCGACGCCAACCGTCGGCGGTCGCGTTTGAGCGGCGAGCCCGAAATCGGGCGTGTCAACTGCCGGAGCCGACGGCCTCGACCAGGTTAGCGACACGCGCGGCCGCGTCGGGAACGGCCAGGGCCTGCATCTTTTCGGCCATGCGGGCGAGATGTTCGGGCCGGTCGTATTTCTCCAGCAGGTAGCGGCAGACCTGGCGGGCCGTCAGTTTGTCCTGCACCCCCTCGTCCGCCGCGCCCTGCGCGGCAAAGGCGTCGGCGTTGAAGTGCTGGTGATTGCGCAGGGCGGACGGCAGCGGAATGAGCAACGCCGGCTTGCCGCAGACCGCCAACTCGAAGCAGGTCGATGCGCCGGCCCGGGCGACGACGATGTCGGCCGAGGCAAAGGCGTTCGCCATCTCCGACTCAAAGGCATGCACACGCGACGGCAGCGACGCCCCCGCGTAGGCGGCGATGACCATGCCCTCGTCCCGGACGCCCGTCTGGTGGATCACATAGAGCGGTCGGCTCGCCGCCGGACCGCGCCGATCCAGCTCCTGCTTCATCATCGCCAGCGCCTCCGTCAACAGCAGGTTGACCGCATGGGCGCCCTGACTGCCGCCCGTCACGAAGACGACGAAAGCATCGGCGGGAATGAAGTCGAAGCGCCGGCCCTGCGTGATGCCGGCCCGGACGGGCAGACCCGTGCGGACCGTCTGCACGCCGTTGAGATAACGCGCCGTCATATCGAAGCTGATCGCCACCGCACGGGCGAAGCGGGAGAGGAAATCGACCGCCTTGCCGGGCACGGTGTTCGCCTCGTGCAGGCAGACCCGGACGCCGCAGCTGCGCGCCGCCAGCACCGGCGGCAGCGACGAATAGCTGCCCATCGCAATCAGCACGTCCGGCTTCGTGCGCTTCATCTCCTTGCGGCAGCGGAGAATCGACCCGAGAATATGGAAGGCGTGCTTCGGCGAGAGCTGCCGCGCCCCCGTCGAGAAGACGGGCCCCTGCCAGCTTTTCATGACACTCGACTCGATGTCGCGCCCCGAATCCCAGATGACGACCTCATGGCCGCGACCGGACAGCTCGGCGGCGACCGCCAGCCCCGGAAACACGTGACCGCCCGTACCGCCGCATGCGACAACGACCTTCATCACCAATCCCTCTCGTTCGGCGGCAACGGCGCCTTGCGCATCCGCGCCTTCTTCTCCGCCTCGTGTTCGTCATTGCGCTCCTGCGCTTTCTTCAACGTCGCCTCCAGCTCCTGATCTTCCCGGTCCGGTTCGTCCGGCTGGGCCTCGGCCTCCTGCTCCGACTGGTCCTGCTGGTCCGGATCCTGGTCCTGCCGCTGATCCGACTGCTGATCCTGCGGCTGGTCCTGGTTCGGCTGCTGGTCCGGCGGCGGATTCGGCGGCGGCTGGTTCTGGTCGTTCGATTGATTCGGCTGATTGTTCTGTCCGCCGCCACCGTTCTTGTCCTTCGGCAGCAGCTCCCGAATCTGCACGAGCAGTTCGGCCGCCTTCTCCTGATCTGTCCGCTCGGGCTTTTCGACGCAAGCGATCTGGACCTTTTCCAGTTCGGTCGCGAGCGCGGCAATCTTATCCTGCGCCTCCTTGGTGAACGGCGGCTGGTTGGTGTCCGCCTGCGCCTGCTGCTCGTAGGCCTGCGCCCAGGCCGGGAACTTCGCCCGGAAGGCACGCGTATAGTCCAGGGCGTCCTGCTGCCAGTCGCGGCCGTTGAACGCCGCGACGCCCTGCAGCGCGTTGGACTGGGAGGAAAGCCCCTCGTCGACGGCGGACGGCGGCAGCACGGTCAGCTTGAGGAACCGGGTGAAGTCGTGTTCGACGTCGGAGAGCGCCGCGTAGGCCCCGTCGCCCAGATCGCCCAGCTCCTTCTCCGCCAGCTTGGTCTTCGCCTGCGCCTGCTCGATCTGCGCGACGATGGTCGCCGCCTGTTCCTCGTTGGTGACGGACTGCGCAATGACCTGGCGGACGGGAATCCACGCGTCGGCCAGGTTCGCCGCCCGCTTCGACAGCGCGTCGGCCAGCGCCACGGCGCGCGCGGGCGCGTTCGTGCGGTAGGAGCCCGCCTCCTCCATCAGCTTGCGCGCGTCCTTGGTCGCCGTCAGCATCAGGGCGCCGGGGTCCTTCCCCTGCGCCGCCTGGAGAATCGCGTTGATCCGCTTCGTCTCGCGGACTTGCGGCAGCCCGTCGGTCGCCCGCGTGAAGTTCCGGTTCGCCTTCGCGTCCTCCGGCGCGGCTCGGAGCGCGAGCTGCGCCGCCTGAGCCGCTTCCTCCAGATTGCCACGGTCGTATTCGAGCTTGGCGACGACTTCCGCCGCGCGCGGCCCGTGCGTCTGCGAAAGCATCAGGGGGCGCAGCCAGCGCAGGGCGTTCGTCACGTCGCCCGCGCGATAGCAGTCCACGCCTGCGTTCCAGGCCTCGCCGTCCGTCATCGGCGCAGCCCCGGCCGGAGCGGATGCGGTCGCCGGAGCGGACGCGGCGTCCGCAGCGGCGGCGGCCGACGTCAGGCCAAGCGCCGTCAGACAGGCAACGACGATGCCGACTCGGTTTCGCCGGCTCATGTCACGCCACACCGCCCATGGCCGCCGTCATTTCGGCGCGAATCGCCCGCGCCGCCGCCGCCGGATCGGCGGCCGCCAAGATGGGACGGCCGACGACGAGGTGCGTCGCGCCGTCGCGCACGGCCTCGGCCGGCGTCGCCACGCGCTTCTGGTCGCCGACGGCCGCGCCGGCCGGACGCACGCCGGGGGTGACGAAGAGCGTACCCGTCGGCAGCGCCCGCGACAGGCCGCCCACTTCCTTCGGCGAGCAGACGAGGCCGTGCGCCCCGTTTGCCGTCGCGAACTTCGCCATCGCCTGCACCTGCTCGGCCGGGGTGCGGCCGACGATGCCGACGTCCTGCAAATCCGTCTGGTCCAGCGAGGTCAGGACCGTCACCGCCAGAATCTTCGGCCCGTTCGCGCCGAACTCCGCCGCCGCATCGGCCGCCGCCCGGAGCATCGCCCTGCCGCCGACGGAATGGACCGTCATCAGCTCCACCCCCAGCCGGGCGCCGGACTTCACCGCGCGCTCGACCGTCCGCGGGATGTCATGGAACTTGAGGTCGAGGAAGATTCGCTTCCCGAGGTCGCGGACGGCCTTGACGACCTCCGGCCCCTCCGCCGTAAACAGTTCCAACCCGATCTTGTAGAAGCCGACCGAATCGCCGATCGCCTTCACCCGCTCCACCGCCTCCGCGCGGCTGTTCACATCCAACGCCACAATCAGTTCCGCCATGAGCTTTTCTCCTTCCGCCGAAATTATAGCATATTACCGTTCGATTCTCGGCACGGCAGCCAGCAGCCTTTGCGTATAGTCGCTCTGCGGACGTGCGAAGACCTCGGCGGCATCGCCGCTGTCCACGAAAACCCCCTTTTCCATCACGCAAATCCGGTCGCAGACGTTGCGGACCACGGCGAGGTCGTGGGCGATCAGGAGCACCGACAGGTTCAGTTTCCGGCGCAAGTCGCGCAGGAGATTGAGAATCCGTGCCTGCACGGAGACGTCCAGCGCCGACACCGACTCGTCCGCGACGAGAACCTGCGGCCCGCAGGCCAGCGCCCGTGCAATCGAGACGCGCTGGCACTGGCCGCCGGACATCTCGCGCGGATACTGTTCGAGCACCGCCGGCGAAAGCCCGACCAGCTCCAGCAGGCGACCGACCTCCCGGTCGTCCGGCTTTCCGCCCCGCCGACGGCGCGTAAACGCCACGACCTCCCGCAGCGTCTGGCGGACGGTCATTCGCGGATTCAGGGAGCCGACGGCGTCCTGAAAGACCATCTGCAGCGGACGGGGCGCGGACCGGGCGACGGGAAACGCGAAGCGGATTTCGCCCTGCGACGGCTGCTCCAGCCCCATCAGCGTCCGGGCGATGGTTGACTTGCCCGAACCGGATTCGCCGACGATGCCCAGGATCTCGCCCTGTCCGAGCGAGAACGAAACGCCCCTGACCGCCTCGCAGGCGCCGTAGCGGACGTGCAGGTCCTTTACTTCAACAAGGCCCGGCACTGCTTCGCGAAGCCCTTTTCAATCGTCCGAATCCGGTCGAGTTCGCCCGAGATGCGGGCCTGATAGAGGTCGTGGTCGATGCCGAGGCAGGTGCCCTCGTGCGTCTTCGCCCGCACGGCCGCGTCGCAATCCTCGTCGCCCAGCAGTTCGAGATGGTCGCGCACCTCGTGATAGGCGTCGCGCCACGGCGTGCCGGCGGCCACCTTGCGGAGCGCCACGTCGGTCGCGAACACGCCCGGCGTGAACGCCTCGCGGCAGTTGTCCGCGTTCACCTTCAGGCCCTTCGCGACCTTGGCGAGGATGCGCAGCGTCGTCCGCGTCGTCTCCAGCCCCTTCATGTAGAGGAGCTTGGCGTCCTGCAGGTCGCGGTTGTAGCCGCCCGGCATCGCGTGCAGGAGCGTCAGCGCCGCCGTCTGCCAGCCGATCACCTGCGCCGTCTTGCCGCGCACGAGTTCGAGAACGTCGGGGTTGAACTTCTGGGGCATGATGGACGAGCCAGTGCAGTATTCGCGCGGCAGCCGGAAGTAGGCGAACTCCGGCATCGAGAAGAGGATCAGGTCCTCAGCCAGGCGCGAGAGGACGCACATCAGCTGCGCCAGCGCCGACAGCAGCGCCGCTTCGCACTCGCCGCGCGCCATCGACGCGCCGAAGCAGTTGTGGATGGAACGGCCGAAGCCGAGCAGTTCCGTCGTACGGGCGCGGTTCAGCGGCAGCGGCACGCCGTAGCCGGCCGCCGAGCCAAGCGGATTGACGTCCGCCAGCCGGTACGCCGCCCGGAAGTTCTCAAGCTGGTCAAGGATCATCTCCGCGTGCCCGGTCGCCCACATCTCGACCGTGGACGGCATGGCGGGCTGCAGGTGCGTGCGGCCGACCATCGGCACGGGGCCGACGTCATGGCCGAACGAGCAGAGTTCGGAGGCAAGCTCCAGCACCTCCTTGGCCGTCGCCAGGATCTCGCTCTTCATGTGCAGGCGCACGTCGACGGCGACCTGGTCGTTGCGCGAGCGGCCCGTGTGGATCTTCTTGCCGAGGTCGCCGAGCCTTTCGGTCAGCAGGCGTTCGACGGCCATGTGGACGTCCTGGTCGTCAACGCGGATGACGAACTCGCCCGCCGCGGCCATGGCGACGATCCGGGCCAGCTCCTTGCGGACCTTCGCCGCTTCGGCCTTGGTGACGATCGGGCGCTTCAGGCCCTTCATTTCCGACAGCATCGTCACGTGCGCCGCCGTGCCGATGCAGTCCCACTGCGCGAGCGCGAGGTCGAGGACCGGGTCTTCGCCGACCGTATAGGCCAGCACGTCGGGGTCTACCTGGTTGTCCGTAATCGTCTTCTTCATAGTTGTTCCGCCTTTTCAAATGCGAGGTTCAGCTTCGTGTCCGCGTCGTCCAGCAGATTTTCGAGTTCCGCTTCGTCCTTGCCGGCGGCGAAGGAGAGCAGGAACAGCCGGTAGGCCTCCGCCGCCGCCGTCAGCGCGTCGCCGCGGCCGCCGCCGAGGACCGGCAGCTCTTCCGCCTTGCGGCAGGCCAGCAGGCGCGTCAGCAGGTCGGTCCTGGCGAGCCGGAGCGCTTCGCGAAAGGAGAGGCTTTCGTAGCGACCGACCAGGCGGACGTCCCGCTGGGGCGGATAGAGGTAGAGCCGCGAGGCGAAGATCAGCACGTCCCGGCGGCTCGCCTTCCCCGGCGCGAAGATGCGCCGCATCAGGGCCAGTCCCTCCTCCACGTTCGTCGTCCCGCAGCCCGACAGCCAGTCTTCGAGCTTCTGCCGCTCGTCGCGGACGCGCAGCACGGGGTCGGCGTGGCGAAAGGCGGCGACGGCCTCGGCGTCGGTCAGCTCGCGGCGCTCGACGCTGCGGTAGAAGCCCTTGACTAGCTCCAAGCGCAGGCGGTCGAGGTCCGCATAGCCGGGCGAGCGGAGCCGGATGCGGGTCAGGACGCGGCTGCCGTTGGTCGAGACGGAGGTCGTCACCTCGGTCAGGTTGGTGCGCACGTCGCCAAGGTGCAGGACGATGCCCGGCTGCTCGAACCGGACCGGCCGCTTCGCCAGTCCCTGATACAGCTTGCGGACGAGTTCCCCGGCGAACCGCGCGACCGGCGCCTGGAATTCGCGGCGCATATCCTCGGGACAGCTCGCGTAGACCTTGACCAGCCCGTCCGCCTGCGTCAGCACCGGCGCCCGGAAGCGTTCGAGCAGCTCCGCCCGCGTGAGCGCCAGCAGCAGGATGGAAACGAACAGCGACATCAGCGGATCTTGACCAGCAGGATGAGGAGAATCGGCATCACGATCAGCTGCAGGAGGACGAACCGCATCAGGACCTGCGCGTTGGACCAGCCGAGGTTCTTCTTGCAGTGGTCGTGGAGCGGGAAGCGGATCTGGCGGATGACGCTGTCGTCGCCGATGGCGAAGCCCAACCGCTTCGCCAGGCGCAGCAGCACGAGCTTGCCCATGCCGCCGCCGCCGTTCACGAGGACGACCGGCGAGAGCGCCAGGATGAGCAGCGGATTGCCCGTCATCAGCGACGCCGTCGCGACGAGAATGCCGAGGAAGCGACTGCCGGCGTCGCCCATCAGGATCTGCGACGGCTCGGCGTTGTACCAGAGGTAGCCGCCGAATCCGCCCGCCACGATCATTACGACGATCGCCCACCGCGCCGCCTCGGCGTAGACGGGGATGAGGAAGTAGTGCGCGACCGGGCGGTAGCCGACCACGACGTAGAGGATGACCGCCAGCATCGCCAGCGTGATGACGGTCAGCGTGCCCGCCAGGCCGTCGACGCCGTCCGAACAGTTCGTCGCGTTCATCGTGAACCAGAGGATGAACGTCGCCGTCGGCACGTAGACCCAGAACGGCACGTGCCAGATCGTCTTCACGAACGGCAGCCAGACGATCATCTTCAGCCCGCCCGCGACGTGCTCGGCGTGGCCGAGGAACAGGCAGCAGGCGATGGCGGCCGACACGACCGCGTCCAGCAGCCCCTTCCGGAGTTCGCCCCACGGCACGGCCGACCGGTCGTCGAGATAGCCGAACAGCATCGCCGCGTACATGAGGAGGACGGTGGCGAGATCCCAGAACTGCAGCGGCGCGAAGACGAGGATGACCGGCAGCAGCAGCAGCGTCACGCAATAGCCGGCGCCCGTCGGCTTGCCGGCGGACTGCATGCCGCCGAGATCCTTGCAGATCGCCTTGCCGCGGTCGCGCGGCAGGCGGCCCCAGAGCCGGGGCAGCGCGAAGAGCGTCAGGAACGCCGCGGTGAACGCGCCGCCCGCCAGGAGCAGCGCATGGGACTGGAGCAGACGGAACGGGCCCCAGCAGGGCGTCAGGAACTGCGAGAGGTAGTAGAGCATGGAAGATCCGATTGGCGATAGAAGACTTTCCAGAGAAAGAGCCCCCGGGCGGGCGCCGTCTCCACGCGGGCCGTCCGCGGCGCCTTCGCCGCCAGCAGTTCGCGGACGGCCGCCGGCTGCTCGGCGCCCTTGCCGACGGCAATGAGAAAGCCGACCATCGAGCGAACCTGCTTGTAGAGGAAGCCGTCGCCGCGCACGACGAACGTGTACCGATGGCCGGACTTGCTGACCGTGAAGGAAAAGACGCTGCGCACGGTCGAGTCCAGCTCCCGGTTCGGGTTAGCCGCGAACGAGACGAAGTCGTGGCGGCCGACGAAGTGCGCGGCGGCCGCCCGCATCGCCGCCAGGTCCAGCGGACGATGGCAGAAGGTCCAGTAGGGGACGAGATGCGGCGGCAGGATGTCGGCCTGATAGAGCTGATAGCGGTATTCCTTGCCCTTCGCCGAGAGCCGTGCGTCGAAGTCCTCCGCCGCATACGCCGCCTTCAGGATGCGCACCGCCTCGGGCAGGCGCGAGTTCATCGCCCGCACGAGGTTCGGCGGCGGAATCGGCTTCGTCAGGTGGAAATGGGCAACGAAGCCCTTCGCATGGACGCCAGCGTCCGTGCGCGACGAGCCGAAGACCCGGACGGGCGCGCCTTCGAGATAGTGCAGCGCCTCTTCAACCACCTGCTGGATGCCCAGGGCGTTCTCCTGATACTGCCAGCCGGAGTAGCCCGTGCCGTCGTAGGCGATGACGACCCTGTACTTGCGCCTCATTTCGCAAACAGCCTCTTCATCTCGGTCAGCCGCCGCTTGTCCGCCACCAGCACGTAGTCCGGCGTCGTCACGATCACGAGGTTCTTCACGCCCAGGAGGGCGATGCGCGCCGAACGCGCGACGCAGATGTTGCCGTCCGACTCGACGGCCGTCGTCGGCCCCTCGCGGACGTTTCCGCGCGAGTCATGCGGGAAGTAGCGGTCGAAGGCGGCGTAGCTGCCGACGTCGTCCCAGCCGAAATCGCCCTTCACGACCTCGACGCCGCCGAGCTTCTCCATGACGGCATAGTCGAAGGAGATGCGGGGCAGCGCCGCATACCGCCGCGCCAGCGCGCGCCGGGAGAACTGCGCCGCGAGCGGCAGCAGCCCGGGCGCGTGCGCGGCCAGGGCCGCACGGAAGGCCGCCGCCCGCCCGACGAAGATGCCGGCGTTCCAGAGATAGCCGCGCTTCAGGTACGCCTGCGCCGTGCGCCCGTCCGGCTTCTCGACGAAACGCCCGCTCCGGGGGTCCACGTAGCCGTAGCCCGTCGCCGGGAACGTCGGCCGGATGCCGATGGTCACGATCGCGTCCTTCCGCCGCGCCCGCGCGATCGCCGACGCCACGGCCCGGCGGAAGGCGACCGGCTTCAGCGCCAGCTGGTCGGACGGGAAGAAGCCGAGCACGCCCTCGCCGGCAAGCCCGACGCCGAGGGCGACGGCCGCACCCGTGTCGCGCCGCATCGGCTCGCCGATGACGTTCGCACGGGGCAGCTCCGGCAGCTCCCGGCGCGTCGCGGCGACCAGCGCCCTGGAGGTGACGACAAAGACGTTCTTGGGCGACACCAGCCCCTGCAGGCGGTGGACGCTCTGCCGGATCAGGCTTTCGCCGCCGAAGACGTTCAGGAACTGCTTCGGCTTCTCGGGCGTGGAAAGCGGCCAGAACCGCTCGCCGGAGCCGCCCGCCAGGATGATGGCCTTGAAGTCGTCCATGCCGCCGCTCCCGTCAAAGCCTGATGGTGCCGGACGCCAGTTCGGCGCGATAGTCCGCCACCGTCCGCGCCAATCCCTCCCGCAGGCCGATCTGCGGCTTCCAGCCGAGGGAGCGGATGAGCGAGGTGTCGCACAGCTTGCGCGGCGTGCCGTCCGGCTTGGACGCGTCCCAGCGGATTTCCGCCGTCGAGCCGGTCGCCGCCTTCACGGCCTCGGCCAGCTCGCGGATCGTCACTTCCTCGCCCGAGCCGACGTTCATGAGGTCCGGCGGGTCGTCCAGCGTCAGGGCGAAAAGGCACGCGGCCGCCAGGTCGTCCACGTGCAGGAACTCGCGGATCGCCGTACCCGTTCCCCAGAGCGGCACGACGGTCTTCATCGTCTCGAACTTGCGGATCAGCGTCGGCAGGACGTGTCCGTGTTCGATGTCGTAGCAGTCGCCGGGGCCGTAGAGGTTCGTCGGCATCAGCGAATGGTAGCAAAGGCCCCGTTCGCGGCGGAGGAACGCGCAGAGCCGGAGTCCCGAGATCTTCGCAAGCGCGTAGCCCTCGTTGGTCTTTTCGAGCTCGCCCGTCAGCAGCGCGCGCTCAGGAATCGGCTGGGGGGCCATGCGCGGGTAGATGCAGGTGGAGCCGAGGAAGAGCAGCCGCCGCACCCCCGCCTCCGCCGCGCCCCAGATCGTATTCAGCGCGATCATCTCGTTCTCGTAGAGGAAGCGGGCGTTCGCCGCGCTGTTCGCGCCGATGCCGCCGACCCGGGCCGCCGCGATGATCGCGACGTCGGGCCGCTCCGTCTCGTAAAACGCGCGGACCGCCCGGGAATCGAGCAGGTCAAGCTCCCGGTGCGTGCGGACCACGAGGTTGTCGAAGCCCGCCCGCGCCAACGCGCGGACGCAGGCGGAACCCACCATCCCGCGGTGGCCGGCGACGAAGATCCTGTCGGTCTTGCGCATCGCTCAGCCCCTCAGCACCTTTTCCTTCCGCGCCAGCTCGAGATCGGCGTCAACCATCATGTCAACGAGGTCCTCGAACTTCACCTTGGGCTCCCAGCCGAGCCGCGTACGCGCCTTCGTGGCGTCGCCGAGCAACTGGTCGACTTCCGTCGGACGCAGATAGCGTCGGTCGCATTCGACGTATTGCTCCCAGTCGAGCCCGACCCGGTCGAACGCGCGCTGGAGAAACTCCTTGACGGAATGCATCTCGCCCGTCGCAAGGACGAATTCATCCGGCTCGTCGTGCTGGAGAATGCGCCACATCCCCTCGACGTAGTCCCCGGCGAACCCCCAGTCGCGGAGCGCATTGACGTTGCCCATGTACAGCTTGTCCTGAAGCCCCAGCTTGATGCGCCCGACGGCACGCGTGATCTTCCGCGTGACAAACGTCTCGCCGCGACGCGGCGACTCGTGGTTGAAGAGAATCCCGTTCGACGCGAAAACGCCGTAGGCTTCGCGGTAGTTGCGGACGGCCCAGTAGCCGTAGAGCTTGGCGACGGCATACGGCGAACGCGGATAGAACGGCGTCGTCTCCTTCTGCGGCACTTCCTGGACGAGGCCGAAGAGCTCGGAGGTCGAAGCCTGGTAGAATCGCGTCAGCTTGTCGCGGCCGGTCAGGTGAATCGCCTCCAGCAGGCGCATCGTCCCGAGCGCATCGACGTCGCCCGTGAACTCCGGCGAATCGAACGAGACGCGCACATGGCTCTGCGCGGCGAGGTTGTAGATCTCGTCCGGCTGAATCTCGTAGACGAGCTTGATGAGGTTCGAGCTGTCGCCCATGTCGCCGTAGTGGAGGAAGAGCCGCACGCCGTTGATGTGCGGATCCTGGTAGAGGTGGTCGATCCGCTCGGTGTTGAACGTCGAGGCGCGGCGGATGATGCCGTGAACCTCGTACCCCTTCGCCAGCAGCAGTTCGGCGAGATAGCTGCCGTCCTGCCCGGTGATGCCCGTAATCAGCGCCTTTTTCATCGTTCGTTCCGCCTGCCTTTCCCTTTTGTTCAGCAATTCGTCTTCCGCCGGGCGAACCGCCCCTTGGAGAGCGCGGCGCCGGCAATCAGCAGCATCAGTCCCGGCACCAGGAAGCACTGATAGCGCTCGGCCGCCCGTTCGGACTCCTCATTCTGCTCCCGGGCCGCGACCTGGCGCAGGAAACGCCGGTAGATGGCCCCGAGCGTCGTTTCGGCCGTGCCGGCCGTCGCGAGCGGCACGTACCGCCCCCGGCTGGCCTCGGCAATCGCCTTGAGCGCGGCCTCCTCCAGCTTGACCGTGACGACCTGCCCCTGGAACTTCTGCGGTCCCCGTCCGTCCGCGTCCGGCAGCTCCGCGCCGTGCTTCGGGTCGCCGATGCCGACGGTGAAGATCGGCACCTTCCGCCGCTTCGCCAGCTCCGCGTTCTGCAGCGCCTCGCCGCGCAGGTCGCCGCCGTCCGAAATCAGGATGATCGCATTGTGGTCGTCCGCCGCCGGATCCAGCGCGTCCAGCGATGCGCGGATGGCGCTGCCGAGGTCCGTCTCGCCGCGCGGCGCCGACTCGGGCGACAGCTGTTCGAGCGCACTGCGCAGATAGCCGTGGTCGGTCGTCAGCGGACAGATGAGGACGCCCGTCCGGCGAAAGGCGACCAGTGCGCACCGGTCGCCGTCCAGCGAATCGATGAGGTCGGCGACGTCCGCCTTCGCGCGCTCAAGGCGGTTCGGCCGCACGTCCTGCGCCAGCATCGAGCGCGAGACGTCGATCGCCACGACGACGTTGCGGGAGCGCTCGACCGTCCTCTCCGTCGTCTTCCCCCACTGGGGACGGGCCGCCGAGAACAGCGTCAGGCAGAGGCCGCCCAGCATTAGCCCCATCTGCAGCCCGGCCGCCGGCGAACGCGGCACGGACAGCGTCAGCTTCGCCAGCGCCTTCTCGCGCCGCGCCCGCAGAAACGCCCAGCAGAGCCCCAGGACCGGGACCGCCGCCGCCAAAGCCAGAAATATCGGATTAACGAACCTCATTTCGCCCGCCTGCCCGGCTCCTCAGTGATCGTGTTTGCCCTCGCCGTGCCAAGGCACGAACGCGGGTACCTGGTCGATGCCCTTCCCGATCCGCTGACGGACGGCCTCGTAGACGAGAATCGTCGCCGCCGCCGACACGTTGAGCGAATCGGCCGTGCCCAGCATCGGAATCCGCACGCGCAACGCGGCGCCATCCATCCACTTCGCCGTCAGGCCGTACTGCTCGGCGCCCAGCGCAATCGCCACGTTGCCCGTAAGATCGACCTCGAAATGCAGCTGCTCGGCGTGCGGCGTCGCCGCCAGAATCCGGAAGCCGTGCGCCTGGAGAAAGGCCAGCGCCTCGTCCGACGTCGCCTCGACGATCGGCACCGAGAACATCGTGCCGGTCGAAGCGCGCACCACGTTCGGGTTGTGGATGTCCGTCGTGCGGTCGCAGACGATCACCGCCGCGACGTTCGCCGCGTCGGCCGAACGGAGGATGGTGCCGAGGTTGCCGGGCTTCTCAATCGCCTCGGTGACGATCACCAGCGCGTGCTCGGGCAGCCGGAGGTCCGCCAGCCGGACCGAGACGTGCGGGCCGACCATGAGCAGCCCGTCGGGACGCTCCTTGTAGGCGATCTTCTCGAAACATCGCCGCGAGCAGGTGTAGACCTCGGCGCCCGCCCGCGCGCATTCCGCGACGATCGCCGGCTCGTTCTCGTGCTTGAGGTAGAAGTCGGGGCAGTGGAAGAGCGCCCGCGGCCGGTAGCCGCTGTCCAGCGCCCGCCGGCACTCGCGATAGCCCTCGACGATCATCTCGCCGGACTCCTCGCGCGTCGCACAGTTCCTGAGCCTGACGACGTGCTTGAGCTTCGGATTGCTGGGCGAAGTGATCTCCATCTACTTCGTCTCGAAGGCGCCGAGCGGCAGCGACGCCTCGTTGTACATCGTGCCCGCCGTGCGCGCCCGCCCCAGGTAGCGCACCGTCGTCGGCTTCGCGACCGCGTCGCTCGCGAGGACGATGGACGGGCCGCTGATGCGGTCCGTCGGCAGCAGCTTGCCGGTCTTGTCCCTCCACTGGCCGAAGTTGACGATTCGCGCCGGATGCCAGACGCCGTCCGCGCCGGCCAGTTCGAACGCCGCAGCCTGCGAGCGGTCCGGCGCATAGACGTACCAGTCCTTGACGTGGTCGAAGTGCAGCGTCGCCTTGCCGTCCGCGAACTCGGCCGATTTGAAGACCGGCGAGCAGTCCTCGGCGATGTCAAAGCCGTAGTCGCGCTTCAGCGCATGCACCACCAGGCGCTGCGCGACGGTCTCCTTGTCGTTCGGATGGATGTCGTCGAAGTTGCCGATGTCCGCCGTCACGGCGATCGCCGCGTTCTTCTGCTCCGCGACGAACTGGTTCTGCGCGGCGCAGATGCCCATCCAGCTGTTGATCCACGGCGCAAGCTCGACGAAGTAAAGCCGGAGCTCCGGATTCTCGAACGCCCGCGACCAGCCGTTGTAGAGCGCGTGCATTTTCGCGCAGTAGAGGTGCGCTTCGCCGCTGTTGTGGCAGCCCTGATACCAGATCAGCCCGCGCGCCGCCATCGGCGCGAACGCCGCGACCATGCCGTTGAACAGCACGGTCGGCTGCTGATGCAACGCGTCGATTGGCAGCTTGTGCTTGATCGTCTCGTCCCATTCCTTCGCCACCGGATACGCCGCCGTCGCCTGGATGGACGGGTCGCAGTCCGCATAGCCGCAGCGCGGCGTCCAGGCGTCGATGTTGGTGCCGCCCTTGGCCGCGCTGACGATGCCGACCGGAATGCCGAGCGCGAGGTGGAGTTCGCGGGCGTAGTAGAACGCCACGGCGGAGATCACCCGGCCCTTCGCCAGGTCGGTGGACACGAACTTCCGCCATTCGGCCCGCTGCGCCCGCGGTTCGACGCTCCAGGCGCTGGCGACGGAGACGAAGCGGACGTCGGGCAGGCGCGTCATCGCCGTCATCAGGGCGCCCTTGCCGTCGCGATAGCGCGGACTGCCGCCCCAGATCGGACATTCCATGTTGCTCTGGCCGGACGCCAGCCACACTTCGCCGACGAGCACGTCCCTGACCGCGACTTCGTCGACGGTCGCCCCGGACCGCCGCGCCCGCACGGTCAGCGTGCGGCTCTCCCGCGAGGCCGCCAGCGGATCGAGATCGACGCGCCACGCGCCCGTCTGCGCGTCGGCGGCCGCCGTCTTCACCTGCCCGGCGAACGAGACTTCGACCGAAACCCCCGCCCCGGCGTCCGTCACCTTGCCCCAGACCGGCGCCCGCATCTCCCGCTGCAGCACGGCGCCGTCGGTGAACGGTGCGCCCATTTCGATTCCGGCGAAGGAGGCAAACGCCAGCGACGCCAAGCCAAACGCGAACACCGCCTGCTGCATCTCGAATCCCCTCATATCCGCCTCCCTGTCGCTTTCGTCCATTTCGGCTTCAAGCCTCCAGCCGCGCCATCGCGCCTCAATGCCCGGCATGCCCGCAGGTGCAGCCGCAGCCGTCGCCATGCAGATGCCGCCCGCAGCACTCGCGGTACTCGATCTTCGCCTGTGCCCGGAGTTCGGCGACGAAGGCGTCCATCGCCCGGCCGCGCGCCTGATGACGGAGCAGGTCCTTGATCTGGTCGTGCACGTCAACCAGCGTCTGCGCACCGCCGCCCTTCTCGTCCGCCTTGTAGATGACGTGGTAGCCGAACTGCGTGGTGATGACGTCGGAAATCTCGCCCTTTTTCATCGCGAAGGCCGCCTGGTCGAACTCCGGCACCATCATGCCGCGCCCGAACCAGCCGAGGCTGCCGCCGTTCTGCCCGGACGGACAGTCGGAATGCTGCTTCGCCTCCGCGGCGAAGTCGGCGCCGCCGCTGACGATGCGCTCGCGGATGGCGCGGATCTTCGCAAGCGCCTCGTCCCCCTGGCCCTTGACCAAAATGTGCTGGCAGAGGACCTGCACCGGCGCCGTGAACTCGGCCTTGTGCGCCGCATAGAACGCGGCGACCTCGTCGTCGGCCGGCTCCGCCACGCCGGCGCACGCCTGCTCGACGAGCTTGTTGACCTTGGCGCCCTGCTCCAGCTCCTTGCGGAACGCCGCTTCGGTCAGGCCCTGCGCCGCCAGCGCCTGCCGGAAGTTCTCCTCGCCGCCGACCTGCGTGACGACCTTCGCGACCTCCGCGTCGACGTCCGCCGCCGTCACCGGCACGTCCAGCTCCCGGGCGCGGTCCAGCAGCAGCTTCGCGCCGATGGCCTGCTCGAGGGCCTTCGCCTCCAGCTGCGGCAGGTTCCGCCGGATCTCCTCCGGCGTCATCCCGTGGCTCGTGTAGAACCGGACGAGCCGGTCCAGCTCGAACTGCACGGCCTCGCCGGCAATCTCAACCCCGTTTACGATGGCATGTTTCATCTCAGTGGCTCCCGAACAGCCGAATCACCTCGGCGTCGATCCTGTCGACGTCGCAGACGCGCGTCTGGGCGACCGGCAGCGTCGCCAGCTCGCCGAAGCCGGGCGGCGGCGCGGTCAGCACGTCCGCACCAAACGCCCGCAGGCACGTCTCGGGAAACTTGTACGGCGTCGCCGTCGCCGCGACGACGCACGGCACGCCGCCCTGCGGATAGCCGAGCCGCTTCGCGACAGCCGTGGCGACGGCGGTGTGCGGATCGAGCAGGTAGCCGCACGCCTCGCGCATCCGCCGCATCTCGGCCTCGGTCTCCGCCGGCGTCGCGACCCCGCCGGAGAACTCGGCGCACAGCCGCTCCTTGGCGGACGCGGAAAGCTCGTAGCGCCCCTTGTCCGCCAGATCGGCCATCATGCGCGAGGTCTCGGCGCACGCGCGCTCGACGTCGCCGTCCAGCCCGCCGGAAACCATCCACAGCAGCCGCTCGACGTTGGACGACTTGCGGATGTCCATCGACGGCGAGTTGGTCACGGTGAAGGTCGGCCCCGGGTCGTAGACGCCCGTCTTGACGAAGCGCGCCAGCACGTCGTTGACGTTCGAGGCGACGACCAGCCGCCGGATCGGCGTGCCGAGCAGCTTCGCGCAATACGCCGCCAGGATGTTGCCGAAGTTGCCGCTCGGGACGACGACGTCGAAAGCCCCGCCGAGCCGCGCGCCCGCCAGCACGTAGTAGGCGACCTGCGGGACGAGCCGCCCGGTGTTGATCGAATTGGCGGAGGACAGCGTGACGCCGTGCGCGGCCGCCTCGGCGGCGATGGCCTGGTCGGCGAAGATGCGCTTCACCGCCGCCTGGGCGTCGTCGAAATTGCCCCGGATGCCGACGGCGTGGACGTTGGCGTCGGCCGGCGTCGTCATCTGCAGCCGCTGGATCTTCGACGTGCCCGTCGCCGGATAGAAGACGATGATCTCGGTGCCGTCGACGCCGGCAAAGCCCTGCATCGCCGCGGAGCCCGTGTCGCCGCTGGTCGCGGTCAGGACCAGCACGCGCTTGCCGTTCGCCGCGTACCGCATGAAGACCGGCAGCATCGACAGCGCCACGTCCTTGAACGCCCCCGTCCGCCCGTGGAACAGTTCGAGCAGCTGCAGCCCGTCCCGCTCGACCAGCGGAATCGGATCCGGCGCGGGGAAGCGCGCACACAGGCGGTCTATCGCCGCCGCCCGGACCGCCGCCGGCAGGTCGTCGAACAGCGCACCCAGCACCAGCTCCTCCGCCGCGCGCAGGCTGTCGGCCCGCCCGACGCCCTCGACCCGCGCAATCGCCGCCGGCACGTACAGGCCGCCGTCCGGCGCCAAACCCCGAAACACGGTCTCGGCGCTCGTCGCCGCCAGACCCTTTCTCGTCGAAACGTATTTCATCTCCAGCCGAATTCCCGTCTCATGCTTCCCGCCAACGGCTTCCCGTCAGCCGCCGATCTCCTCTTCCCCCAGCGTCGTGTAGCCCGCCGCCTTCAGCACGGACTCCGCCCGCGCGTTGTCGGAAAAGCGGAAGACCAGCACGGCCTTCTCGCCCCGGTGAAAGGCGAAGGCGTAGCTGTATTCAATGTTGACGCCGGCCTCGTCCAACAACGCCATCACCTCGGACATCCCGCCCGGCCGGTCGGGCACGCAGACGGCAATGACCTCGCGCACGTTGACGACATGGCCCTTTTCGGTCAGCACGGCCTTGGCCTGGTCGTGGTCGTCAACGATCATCCGGACAATGCCGAAATCGCTCGTGTCCGCCAGCGCCAGCGTCGCAATGTTGATGCCACTGTCGGCCAGGTCGCGGCAGATCGCCGAGAGCTGCCCCGGCCGGTTCTCCAGGAAAATGGAAATCTGACGTATTCTCATCTGGACTCGTCCCCCTTTCTGTCTGGCGTATTATATCAAATCTCGCCGCTCCGCTCGCCTCGCCCTCACCAGCTGAAATCGACCGTCTTGCCCTCGCGGGTGCGCAGGCCCCGGATCGAACCGTGCGGCCAGCCGGCGGGCATCTGCCGGCCCGCCGCCGAGTTGAGCAGGATTTCGCCGACCGCGCCGACCATGCCCAGATTGCCGTCGATCTGAAACGGCGGATGGGTGGTGAGGAGATTGTCGAGCGTGTTGTGCCGGAGCAGCAGTTCCAGCATTTCGCCGGCCTTGTCGTTCTCGCCCATCCGGGCCCAGAGCGCCGCGCGCCACGGCCACGTCCAGCTGCGGTGGGAATCGCCCGTGAGGGCGCGGCCGGCAAGCGCGACCTTGGCCGCCGCCAGCAGCTCCGGCGTCGAGCGGTCGATCGTCGAACCGGGATAGACGGCATAGAGGTGGGAGGTGTGCCGGTGCTGGTCGCCCTGCCGGTCGCGGTCGGTTTCCCATTCCTGCAGCTGCCCCCACGAACCGATCTTGTCCTTCAGCAGCTTCGGCTCGATGCGCGCCACCTCCCGGGTGAAGTCGTCGCTGATGCCCAGTTCCTGTGCCGCGGCGAGAATCGAGCGGAACAGCTCGCGCGCAATCTGCTGGTCGTGCGCGACGCCGTCTTCCCGCGGACCGTGCTCGGGCGACCACCCGTCCTTGACCACGACCGTTCCGTCCGGCCGCTCCTTGAGTTCCTCGGAAATCAGGAATTCCGCCGCCCCCTTCATCAGCGGCCAGACGACCTCCTCAAGATACTTCCGGTCGCGGGTGAAGAGATAGTGGTCGTAGCATTGCGCCGCCAGCCACGGCGCACCGGCGAAGTTCCAGCGCCACCCGCCGCCGCCGACGTGATTGGCGGAAGTCTGGTAGGCATAGCCCTTCGATCCGGGGAAGGTGGCGCGCGTAACTTCGGTGGCGACGGGCAAGGCCGCCATCATCCAGTCGGAAAGCGGCAGGAAGCATTCCGAAAGGTTGGCCGAATCCGCCCCCCAGTAGTTCATCTGGAGATTGATGTTGGTGTGATAGTCGGCATGCCAGGCGGGATTGTTGCGGTTGTTCCAGACGCCCTGCAGGTTGGCCGGCAGCGTCCCCGGACGGGAGGAGCTGATGAGCAGATAGCGCCCGAAGCCGAACTGCAGCGCGGTAAGCGCGGGATCCCGGCCGCCCTGCCGCACGCGCCGGAGGCGTTCGCGCGTGGGAACGGCGACGTCGCCCTCGCCCAGGTCGAAGACACAGCGGTCGTAATAGCCGCGGTATTCGGCGACATGACGCGCGAGCAGTCCGGCGGGATCGGCGGGCGCGGCTTCCCCGAGCGAATCCTTGCCGGTCGCCGCGCGCAGCACCACCAGCGTGCAGTCCCCGGCGGCGAACGCATCCGCGCGCGCGGCGTATTCAAGCCCGTTTCCCAGCTTGCCCGAGAAAGTCGCGCTCCTGCCGTCGCCGGAGGCAAGCGGGCGCTCGCCGTGCGCCCCCCGCAGCCGGAGCGCGAGGTCGGCCGGCTTGCCGCCGACGCGCACGAACACGAAGATCGCATCGTCCGGAGCGCTGGCGAATGCGCGGCGCCGGACCTCGACAGGGCCGAGCCGGAACGAATCGTCATACGTGGCCCGGGCAAGATCGAGCTGCCGCCGGTAGTCGGCCACCTCCCCCTCGGACGCGGCAAGCGTGATTTCCAGCTCGCCGAAGTTCTGATAGGCGCCCATCGACCGGTAGTTGCGGTCGGCGTTGCCGTCGTTCACCGCCCCGGTGACGTTCTTGCCGCCGGTCCAGAACGAATCGACGTTGAACTGGATGCGCATTGTCTTCGCGCCGCCGTCGATCATGCAGCCGAGCCGCCCGTTTCCGAGCGGATACCACGAGTTCTCCCAGTCCTGCCCGGGCCGGTCATCCCAGATCACCTGCTCGGCGGACATGACGGCGCCCGCGCCCAGAACGGCAAGCGCCAATGCGATTGACTTCATGCTTTCCCTTTCCTCCGTGACTTTCGCGCCAGGCATAACGGACCTGTCCGGAAGCCGGACGCATTATAGCAATTCCGTCGCCCGCAAACAACGGACCGGTTGCGCCGCCGCGCCCTCGGCGCGGACGGACGCCGCTCGCGGTTCACCGGCGCGGCCGCCACCCGGGGGCGCAGGCCGAAGGCGCAGCGGTCATCCGCCCGCCGGACCGGATCCGGACGAGTCCGCGTCGGGCAGGACGATCCGGTCCAGGAGGAAGGACAGCACGGCCTCGTCGTTGAGGGCGCGCTCCGACTGGCGATAGGCGTCCTCAACGGCCTCGATGTTGCGGAAGGCCTGGAAGCGCGGCAGCCGGCCGTCGAGCAGCTGCCGGCGGACGAAGCTCATGAGCGTTCCGAAGAAGCGCTTGCGCTGCCGCTGCGCGTCGGCCGCGTCGGCGTCGTCCTTGAGCTGCGCCAGCTTCGCCGCCAGGCCCGCGGCGTCCTTCGCGGCAAAGCAGTCCGCGACCTCGGCGTAGTCGTCGCCTTCGAGCAGCCCGCCGGAAAGCGGCAGATCGACGCGCTGGGTGCGGGAGACGATCGTCGGCAGGATGGCGTCCGGCCGGTCGGTCAGCAGCAGGTAGAGCGTCTGCGGCGTCGGCTCCTCCAGCGACTTGAGAAAGGCGTTCGCGCTCGGCGCCTCCATGCGGTCCGCCCCGACGACGACGCCGACCTTCCAGCCGCCCGAGAAGGACGCCAGCGCCATCGGCTCGATGATCCGCTCGCGCATCGACTCGACCTTGATGATCCGCTTGGCGCCCTCCGGCTCGACCCAGGCGACGTCGGGATGCCCCTTCGCCTCGATCTGGGCGAGTTCGCCCGGGAACAGCCGCCGGAGAATCCGGTCGGCCAGCGCATCGCAGCCGCCCTGCAGGTCGCCGACGATCAGGTAGCCGTGCGCCGCGCGCCCGGCGTCGATCGCCCGGGCAATCAGCGAAAACGCCGCATCAACGTCCATATCGCCTCCTGCACGCCAGCGACGGGCCCGTTCGCATCGACCGTGACGATCCGCTCCGGCTCAGCCGCCGCCTGGGCGGCGAAGCCCCGGCGCAGGCGCCGGTGGAACTCCTCGCCGGCCAGTTCGATGCGGTCGGCCGCCGTGCTCGTCGCCTGCTCGCGGTGCTGGAGCCGCCGCCGAGCGGTCTCCGGCGTCACTTCGAGCAGCACCGTCAGGTCGGGCCGGAGGCCTTCGCAGGCAAAGCCGTCCATCGTCCGCAGGAGGTCCAGCGACAGGCCCCGCCCGTACCCCTGATAGGCGACGGTCGAATCGCTGAACCGGTCGGACAGCACCCAGACGCCGGCTTCAAGCGCGGGCCGGATCACGTTCCGCACGAGCTGGGCGCGCGCCGCCAAAAAAAGCAGCAGCTCGCAACGGTCGCAGGGCGCCTCCTCCGCCTGGTCCTTGAGCAGGCGGCGAATCTCCTCGGCCAGCCACGTGCCGCCGGGCTCGCGGGTCTGCAGGACCCGGACGCCGTCGCGCTCCAGCGCCTCCGCCAGCAGGCGGACCTGCGTGGACTTGCCGCAGCCTTCGCCGCCCTCGAACGTGATGAACCGACCGCGTGCCATCGCCGACGTCAGCCGCACCGGTGCGGACAGTTCGCGCAGCCGTGCGCGCAGCTCCCGGGCATCGAGACGTCCTCGCCCGTCCAGCAGTACGTGCAGAGCCGGTCCTTCGGCAGGCCGATCGCGGCAACCAGGTCGTCAACCGTCTGGAACTTGAGGGAGGTCAGGTTCAGCTTCTCGCGGATGTAATCGACCATGCCCCGGTGCGCCTCGCCGGCCGGATCGACGTACTTCGCGATGTCGGCGCCCTCGCCCTCCCTGCCCCGGATGTACCGGCGGGTGATGAGGTCGTATTCGTTCTTCGAGCGCGAGAAGTTGATGAACCGGCACGGATAGAGTAGCGGCGGACAGGCGATGCGCACGTGCGTCTCCTTGCAGCCCTCGCCGTAGAGGCGGTCTGCCTGCTTGCCGAGCTGCGTGCCGCGGACGATCGAGTCGTCGCAGAAGACCAGCCGGCGGGACTTGATGAGGCCGGGAATCGGAATCAGCTTCATCGACGCGACGCGCTCGCGCTGGCGCTGGTCCGACGGCATGAAGGAACGCGCCCAGGTCGGCGTGTACTTGACGAACGGACGGCAGTACTTGGTGCCCTTCTCGTGCGCATACCCAAGCGCGTGGGAGATGCCGCTGTCGGGAATCCCGCAGGCACCGTCGATCTCGAGGTCGGCGTCGCGCTTCGCGAGCGCGCTGCCGCAGCGGTACCGCGCCATCTCGACGTTGCGCCCCTCGTAGGACGAGGCGGGGTAGCCGTAGTAGACCCACATGAACGAGCAGATCGCCATCTTCTCGCCAGGCTCGATGACGGTCGTCACGCCGTCGGGCTCCAGCTCGACCATCTCGCCCGGACCGAGGTCGCGCAGATGCGCGTAGCCGAGGTTGGGCAGCGCACACGACTCCATCAGCGCAATGGTCGAGCCTTCCCGGCGGCCGATCACGACCGGCGTGCGCCCGTAGCGGTCGCGCGCGGCGAAGAGCCGCCCGTCGTCCGTCATGATCAGCAGCGAACAGCTGCCCTTCACCTTCTCCTGCACGTAGCGCACGCCCTCCGCGATGGACGACTGCGTCGCGATGAGCGCACTGACGACCTCGGTCGGACCGACCATGCCGGAGGTGGTGGAGTACTGAAGCTGGGCGCTGTTCGCGCTGAAGAGCTCGGCCATCAGCTCCCGGATGTTGGTGATCAGCCCGACCGTGACGATGCCGAAGGTGCCGAGGCGGGAGCTCATGACCAGCGGCTGGGGGTCCGTGTCGCTGATGACGCCGATGCCGACGCTGCCCTCGAACCGGCCGACGTCCTGCTCGAACTTGGAGCGGAACGGGGCGTTCTGGATGTCGTGGATGGAACGCTGGAAGCCCTTCGGCCCGAGGACGGCCATGCCGCCGCGATGCGTTCCCAGATGCGAGTGATAGTCCGTGCCGAAGAATAGGTCGCTGACGCAATCCTGCTCCGCAATGACACCGCAAAAACCGCCCATTTCGCTCCTTCGTGCTGCGTCCGTGCGTTCGCACGGCTGACCCCCTGGTGGGACTGCCGGGAATCGAACCCGGAACCTACGGTTTAGGAAACCGTCGCTCTGTCCAGTTGAGCTACAATCCCTATCGGGCGCATATTATAGCAAAAAGAAACCGCGCCCTGTTCCGGATTTTACCGCTTCGCCCCGACGCCGAGGTCGCTCAACTTCATGGAGATGACGCGGGAGACGCCCTTCTCCTGCTGGCTCACGCCGTAGACGAGGTCGGAGCCGGCGATCGTGTGCTGGTTGTGCGTGATGATCAGGAACTGGCTCTGGGCCAGGAACTCCTTCAGCTGCTCGACGAAGCGGCCGATGTTCGCGTCGTCCAGGGCGGCGTCCAGCTCGTCCAGCATGCAGAACGGCGCCGGCTTGATCATGAAGATCGAGAAGAGCAGCGCGACGGCCGTCATCGTGCGTTCGCCGCCCGACAGCAGCGACACCGACTGGGGGCGCTTGCCCGGCGGACGGGCGATGATGTCGATGCCGCACTCGAGCGGATCGTCCCCGTCCTCCAGCAGCACGAGCTTCGCCTCGCCGCCGCCGAAGAGCCGCGAGAACATCGTCTGGAAGTTCCGGTTGGCCTGCTCGAAGGTCGAGCGGAACATCGACCCCGACGTACCGTTCAGGTTGCCGATCAGCTCCATGAGCTGCGCCTTCGCGGCCTGCAGGTCCTCCTCCTGCGCCTTCTCGCGCGCATAGCGCTCCTCCAGCTCGCGGCACTCGTCGACCGCCACCATGTTGACCGGCCCGAGCGCGGCGATCTCGGCCTGCAGGCGGCCGACCGACGTCTCCAGCTCGGACAGCGGCGGGACGGCGCCGTTCCGCCACTCCGGATCCGGCTCGCGCATGACGGCGTCGGCAAAGAGCCCGTATTCGTCCTGCAGATGCGCATAGACGTTCTGCCGGCGCATCGTCGCCTCGGCGGCCTGCACCTCGAGTTTGCCGCGGAAGTCGCGCGCCCGGTCGAGCTCGGCGCGGCGGCTCGCGACCTCCTGGTCGGCCGCCGTGATGCGCTCGAGCATCTCCGCGCGCCGGCCGCGCTCCGCGTTGATGAGCTCGACGAAGCCCGACGCCTTCTCCCGCAGTTCCGCCAGCCGGTCGATGAGGTCGCCGGACTCCTCCGACAGCCGCCCGATCGACTCCTCGTAGCCGCGGACGCCCTCCTCCCGGGCCGCCACCGCGCACGCCAGCTCGTCCATGCGGTTCCGCGCCGACTCGCCCTGCTGGCCGACGAACGACAGCTCCTGCTCCATCTGGCTCACGGCGATGCGCCGCTCGGTCAGCGTCTGCGACTCCCGGACGTTGGCGGCCTCCAGCTGGCGCAGGCTCTCGGTGTCGCGCTCGATGCGGGCCAGCAGCCCGTCGCGCTGCGCGACCGCGTCCTCGACCTGCGCGGACAGCGCCTGCAGCTGCGCGACCGCGTCGGCGTTCTCCCTGCCGACCTCGAACGAGCTTTTCGGCACCCGCAGCTCCAGCCGCCCGTCGCGCGCGAAGAACGCCGCCTTGACGGCCGGCGCGCCGGGCGCGACGCACAGCCCGCCGAACGCCGCCTCCGCCTCGTCGCGGCAGGCGTCGGCGACGACCACGCAGTCCAGGAGCCGACGGCCGGAGTCGCCCGCGCCGCCGATCGTGGCGGACACGCTCGCCTCGTCGTCAATCGCCTCCTGCTCGTAGCGCACCCTGAGCTTCATCAGCTCCTCGCGCCGCCCGTCGGCCTCGCGTTCGAGCCGCACGGACTCCGCACGCGCCGCCTGCACGGACACGCGCAGCTCGTCCATCCGCCGCTGGGAATCCTCGAACACCGACTCCGCGTCCGCCAGCGAATCCCGCGCGGCGGCCAGCGAATCCGTCAGCAGCCGCGTCTTCTGCTCCAGCGACTCGGCCTGCATCCGCACGTCCTCCAGCGCGCGCTGTGCGCCCTCGATCTCCTGGCGGTCGCGCGCGACGAACGACTTGTACTCCTCCACGCGCTGGGCGTTGACGCCGATGACCTCGTTCGCGCGCCGATAGTCGCTTTCGGCCGCCGCCTGCCGGGACGCCAGGTCCTGCAGCCCCTCCTCGATCCCGTGAATCTGCCGGTGCAGCTCCTGCGCCGTCCGCTCGGCGGAGGTCACGACCTCCTGCGCCTCGGCAATCGCCTTGTCCACCTCGTTGCGGTTCGCCGCATTCTGCTCCAGCTCCAAGTCGAAGGCGTGGATCTTCTGCTTCGAGACGTAGATGTCCAGCCCCCTGAGCTCGTCGCGCAGCTCCCGGTACTTCTGGGCCTTGCCGACCTGGCGCTGCAGCGAGCCGATCTGACGCTTCATCTCGCGCAGCACGTCCGCCTCGCGCAGCAGGTTCTGCTCCGTCTGCTCGATCTTGCGCAGCGCCTCCTTGCGGTCGGCCTTGAACTTGGTGATGCCGGCCGCCTCCTCGAACACCGCCCGGCGGTCTTCGGGCCTGGACGAGAGAATCGCGTCGATCTGGCCCTGCGCCATCACCGAATAGGACGAGGTGCCGATGCCCGTGCCCATGAAGAGGTGCTGGACGTCCTTCAGGCGGCACGCCTGCTTGTTGATGAAATACTCGCCCGTGCCGTCGCGGTAGACGCGGCGGGTGATCGTCACCTCGTGATAGTCGGTCCCCAGCTCCTTCTCGCAGTCGGCGAAGGTGATGGACACCTCGGCAAGGCCCAGCGGCTTGCGCGTGTCCGTGCCGTTGAAGACGACGTCGACGAGCTTCGAGCAGCGCAGCGCCGTCGGCTTCTGCTCGCCCAGCACCCAGCGGATCGCGTCGGAGACGTTCGACTTGCCGCAGCCGTTCGGGCCGACAATGGCGATCAGACCCGGCTCGAACGTGAGCCGCGTCTTGTCGGCGAAGCTCTTGAAGCCGACGACATCCAGCTGCTTGAGATACATATGCGGCGTATTATACCAAATCTCCGGCGCCGGTTCTCCGCCCGCTCCCGCCGACGACTATCCAATGCCATGTAATAACGGCCGCCGCCGGTTTACACGATTTGTAATACGAACGCCGGATTCCCGGCCCGATTGGCTTGGCACGGAGTTTGCTATCGACCACTTCGGGAGAAGCACTATGCAAGCAGCACAACAGCGCGGAATGTATGACGGAAAATTCGAGCACGACGCCTGCGGCGTCGGCCTTGTCGCCAGTCTGGACAACGTCGCGTCGCACGAGATCGTCGTCCGCGGGCTGACGGTCCTCAAGCGGCTCATGCACCGCGGCGCGACCGGCAACGATCCCGAGACCGGCGACGGCGCGGGGCTGCTCCTGCAAATTCCCGACGCCCTGTTCCGCAAGTCGGTCGCGGGGCTGCCTCCGCCGGGCGAATACGGCGTGGCCATGGTCTTCGGCGCCGAAGGCGAAGAGGCGCTCTTCGAACGCACGGTCCGCGCCAACGGTGCGGACGTCATCGCCTGGCGGGACGTGCCCGTGGTTCCGGAGGCGGTCGGTCCGGTCGCGAGAAGCGCAATGCCGAGAATCCGGCAGCTGTTCGTCGCGCTGGGCGGCTCCGGGCGACAGGAGAGCGGCCGACAGCGGGGCGACGAGGCCGAACGGCGACTCTACGTCATCCGCCGCGAAATCGAAAAACAGCTCTCCTCCGGCTACATCTGCTCCTTCTCCTCGCGCACGATCGTCTACAAGGGCCTGCTCCTCGCACCGCAGGCCGAGCGCTTCTACCCCGACCTGGCCGACGCCGACTTCGTCTCCGCGCTCGCGCTCGTCCACCAGCGCTACTCCACCAACACCTTCCCGACCTGGGAACTGGCGCACCCCTTCCGCATGCTCGCCCACAACGGCGAAATCAACACGCTCAAAGGCAACCTGAACGCCCTGAAGACGCGCGAACAGGACCTCGCCTCGCCCCTCTTCGGCGCGGAGATCGCCAAGCTCCTCCCGCTGGTCCGGGACGGGCAGTCCGACTCGGCCTCGCTCGACAACATGTTCGAGCTGCTCGTCGCGGCGGGGCGCGACCCCGCGCACGCCATGCTCATGCTGATGCCGCAGGCCTGGGGCGCGAAATACCACATGGGGCACGACGTGCGCGGCTTCTACGAGTACCACTCCGCCCTGATGGAGCCGTGGGACGGTCCGGCCGCCGTCGCGTTCACGGACGGCGTCACCGCCGGCGCCGCCCTGGACCGCAACGGCCTGCGGCCCGCGCGCTGGACGCTCACCACCGACAACCTCTTCGTCCTCGCCTCGGAAACCGGCGTCATCGACATCCCCGCCGAGCAGGTCCGCCGTCACGGGCGGCTGCGCCCGGGTTCCATGGTCTATCTCGACCTGCCCAACCACCGGCTGCTCGAAGACGCCGAAATCAAGGTGAAGTACGCCCGGCGCCGCCCGTACCGCCGCTGGGTCGACGAGAACCGCATCGCCATCCAGGGGCTCTTCACCGAAACCGTCCCGCCCGCCGTCGGCCCCGGCCTCGCGGACCGACAGCGCACCTTCGGCTACACCGACGAAGACCTCGAACTCATCCTGCGGCCGATGGCCCGGGACGGCAAGGAGCCCGTCGGCTCGATGGGCAACGACGCCGCGCTTGCCTGCCTCTCCCGGAAGCCGCGCTCACTCTTCGACTACTTCCACCAGGTCTTCGCGCAGGTGACGAACCCGCCGATCGACCCGATCCGCGAAGAGCTGGTCATGTCGCTCATGACCTACATCGGCAACCGGGGCAACATCCTCGCCGAAACGCCCGAACACGCCAGCCTCATCAAGCTGCGCCGCCCGATCCTGACCGAGGACGAGCTGCACCGCATCGAGACGAGCTGCGCGGAGCGCTTCCCCGCCCACCGGCTGCCGCTGTTCGCGGACGGTGCGCTGGAAGTCGCCCTGCGCAGCCTCGGCAACGCCGCCGTCTCCGCCGTCGGCAGCGGCGCGAAGATCGTCATCCTGACGGACGGGGACGCCGACGCCGCGTCGGGCGAGAAGCTGCGCATTCCGGCCCTGCTCGCGACCGCCGCCGTCAACCGCGCGCTCATCGCCGCCGGACTCCGGGCTTCGGTCGGGCTGATCGTCCAGACGGGCGAAGTGCGGGAAGTCCACCACTACGCCGTCCTGCTCGGCTACGGCGCCACGGCGATCTGCCCCTACCTCGCGCTCGAAAGCGTCGCGGCGCTCGGCGCGTCCGACCCGGTCGCCGCCGTCGGCAACTACATCCAGGCCGTCGACAAGGGCCTCCTGAAGATCATGTCCAAGATGGGTATCTCCACCCTCCGGAGCTACCGTTCGGCCCAGATGTTCGAATGCGTCGGCCTCGCCGCCGACGTCATCGACGCCTGCTTCCCCAACACGCCCTCGCGCGTCGGCGGCCTGGGCTTCGGGGAGATCGAGACGAGGCTTCGCGCGGCGCGTTCGGAACGCGCGGCCGCCCGGATGCTGCCGCCGGGCGGACTGTACCGCTTCCGCAAGGACGGCGAAGACCATCTCTGGACGCCCTCGGCGCTCAGCAACTTCCGGCTCGCCGTGCGCGGCAACGACTATGCGAAGTTCAGGGCGTACGCCGACGAGATCGACGACCAGTCGAAGCGCAGCTGCACCCTGCGCGGACTGCTCCGCTTCGCACCGGCCGCCGCGATTCCCGTCGACGAGGTCGAGCCGGTCGAATCCATCATGCGGCATTTCGTCGGCGGCGCCATGTCCCTCGGCTCGCTCTCCCCCGAAGCGCACGAGACGATCGCACGGGCCTTCAACTCCATCGGCTCGATGTCCAACTGCGGCGAGGGCGGCGAGAACGGCGAGCGCTTCGGGACGGACGCCAACTGCGGCATCAAGCAGGTGGCGTCGGGACGCTTCGGCGTGACGATCGAATACCTGCGCGCCGCCAAGGACCTCCAGATCAAGCTGGCGCAGGGCGCGAAGCCGGGCGAGGGCGGGCAGCTGCCCGCGCACAAGGTGAACGAGTTCGTCGCGAAGCTCCGCCATGCGCGCCCGGGCACGACCCTCATTTCCCCGCCGCCGCACCACGACATCTACTCCATCGAGGACCTGGCGCAGCTCATCTACGACCTCCGCTGCGCGAACCCGCAGGCGCGGATCTCGGTGAAGCTCGTCTCCGAGGCCGGCGTCGGCACGATTGCCGCCGGCGTCGCCAAGGCGCATGCGGACGTCGTCCTCATCTCCGGCTTCGACGGCGGCACGGGCGCGGCCCCGCTGACGTCGATGAAGCACGCGGGACTGCCCTGGGAACTCGGACTCGCCGAAGCGCAGCAGACGCTCGTGAAGAACGACCTGCGCGGACGCGTCAAGGTGCAGGTCGACGGCCAGCTCCGGACGGGACGCGACATCGTCATCGGCGCGATTCTCGGCGCCGAGGAATTCGGCTTCGGCACGACGCTGCTCGTCTCCCTCGGCTGCATCCAGGACCGCCGCTGCCACTGCGACACCTGCCCCGTCGGCATCGCCACCCAGCGCGAATGCCTCCGCCGGAACTTCTCGGGCCGGGCCGAACACGTCGTCAACTTCCTCCGCTTCCTGGCCCAGGACGTGCGCGAGCATCTCGCCGCGCTCGGGCTGCACAGCCTCGAAGAGGCGATTGGCCGCACCGACCTGCTCGCCAGGAACGACGACCTCGCACGGGCGGCGGGCTTCGACTTCTCGCGCCTGCTCGTGTCCGAGCCGGACCGCATCCGCCATTTCACGCCGGGCGCGAACCCCTACGTCTTCGACGACTACGACCGCCACGCGCTGCTGCCGGCGATCGGCGAAAGCGCCGCAGGCGCCCAGCCCCCACGCTTCCCGGCCGACCCGCTCCCCATCACCAACGTCCAGCGCACGGTCGGGGCGGAACTGTCGGGCGAACTGGTCGCGCGCTTCGGCGCGCACGCGCTCGCCGACGACGCCGTCACCGTCAACTTCACCGGCGTGGCGGGGCAGTCCTTCGGCGCGTTTCTCGCGCAGGGCGTCACCTTCAATCTCGAAGGCGAAGCCAACGACTTCGTCGGCAAGGGCATCTCCGGCGGCATCATCGCCGTCCGGGCGGGGCGGGAATCGCCGCGCTTCCGCCCGGAGGAGAACGTCATCGCCGGCAACGTGATCGCCTACGGCGGCACCGGCGGCAAGATCTTCCTCAACGGCCAGTCGGGCGAGCGTTTCGCCATCCGCAACTCGGGCGTCTCGCTCGTCACGGAGGGCGTCGGCGACCACGCGTGCGAATACATGACCGGCGGCAAGGTCGTCGTGCTCGGGCCGACCGGCGTCAACTTCGGCGCCGGCATGACGGGCGGCGTCGCCTACGTCCTCGACCGGGCGGGCGACTTCGACCTCCGCTGCAACCTCGACTCGATCGACCTGGCGACCGTCGAACCGGATTCGGCGGACGAAGCGGAGCTCAGGGAGCTCATCGGCGAACACGTCCGTCGCACGGGTTCGCCCCTCGCACAACGCATCCTCGACGCCTGGAGCGACTACCGTCCCCAGTTCGTCAAGGTCGTGCCCGTCAAGGAGTGAGCCGCAGGCGCCAAACCAGCACAACAGGATTCAGCCATGGAACGCATTCACGATTACTACCGTCCGGTGGAAGAGCGCAAGGGCGACTTCCGCGAAGTCGAGAGGGCCCTGACTCCGGAGGAGCTGCGGCCGCAGGTCGAGCGCTGCCAGGACTGCGGGCTCCCCTTCTGCCACGGCTTCGGCTGCCCGCTCGGCAACCTCGTCCCCGACCAGAACCGCGCGGTGGCCGCCGGCGACCTGAAGCGCGCCTACGAGCTGCTCTCGACCAACAGCGATTTCCCCGAATTCACCGCCCGCATCTGTCCGGCGCTCTGCGAATCGTGCTGCGTGCGCCAGCTCGACGAGGAGGCGGTGATGATCCGCCAGAGCGAGAAGCTCATCATCGAGACCGCCTTCCGCAACGGCTGGGTCGTGCCGCGTCCGCCGCAGGCGGAGAACGGCAGGCGCGTCGCCGTCATCGGCGCCGGTCCGGCGGGGCTGTCCGCCGCCGTCACCTTGCGGCGCCGCGGCTACGCGGTGACGGTCTACGAGCAGAACGCGAAGATCGGCGGCCTGCTCCGCTACGGCATCCCCGCCTTCAAGCTCGACAAGGCGATTATCGACCGCCGCCAGCAGATCCTTGAAGCGGAGGGCATCCGCTTCGTCGTCAACACGACGGTGGGCGTCGACGTCTCCGCCGCGTATCTCGCCAAGACGCATGACGCCGTGGTCGTCGCCATCGGCACGCCGGCGGCGCGCGACCTGAAGATTCCGGGACGCGAACTCAAGGGCATCCATCTCGCCCTCGAACTGCTCGGCCAGCAGAACCAGGCGCTCGGCGGCGAGATTCCGGCGAACCCGATCGACTGCCGCGGCAAGCGCGTGCTGGTCATCGGCGGCGGCGACACGGGTTCGGACTGCGTCGGCACGGCGACGCGCCACGGCGCCGCATCCGTCACGCAAATCGAAATCATGCCGCGCCCGCCGGACGCACGCAGCGAGTCCACCCCGTGGCCGCTGTGGCCCTACCTGCTGCGGACGAGTTCCAGCCATCTCGAAGGCTGCGAACGGCGGTGGAATCTCAACTCGCTGCGCTTCGTCGGCGACGGCACGGTTCGCGGCGTCGAGGTGGAAACCGTCAAATGGGAGTTCTCCCCGGAGGGACGCCCCCTCGCCTTCAAGGCCGTCCCCGGGACGAAGGAAACCATCCCCGCCGACCTCGTCCTGCTCGCAATGGGCTTTACGGGCGTCCCGACCGACCATCCGATCGTCCGGGAACTCGGACTCGCGCAGACGCCCCGCACCGCGCTCGTCTCGGATCCTGCCCGCAACATCCACTGCGTCGGCGACTGCGCCAACGGCGCCTCCCTCGTCGTCCGCGCCATCGCCGACGGCAAGAAAGTCCCCCTCTGACCTCGCCGCCACACCATCCGCTCCCTCGCCATCCGCTCCCCCTCCGACGACAGTAGCTTCCTCCGCTGACTGCCACTCGCCACCATTGTCCCTCTCGTCCCTCCTGTCGCCCCCATGATTCCCGCCACCATCGTCCCGCTCGTCCCTCCTGTCGCCCCGTTCTCTATCTAACGCCTCCCGTATCCAACGCCTCCAGCAATTCCCTTCGCCTTCACTCCACCGGCGTCCCTTGCTCTCGCCGTCGTCTCCATGATTCCCGCCACCGTTGTCCCACTCGTCCCTCCTGTCGCCCCTATTCTCTAGCTAACGCCTCCAGTATCCAACGCCTCCAACAGCCCTTTGCCTTCGCTCCACCGGGCGTCCCCTGCTCCCGCTGACGCCTCAAGATTCCTGCCACCATCGTCCCTCTCGTCCCTCCTGACGCCCCGACCTCTATCTAACGCCTCCAGTATCCAACGCCACCAACGGTCCCTGCGCCTTCACTCCACCGGGCGTCCCTTGCTCCCGCTGACGTCTCCATGATTCCCTCCACCATCGTCCCGCTCGTCCCTCCTGTCGCCCCTATTCTCTATCTAACGCCTCCAACGGTCCCCGCGCCTTCACTCCACCGAGCGTCCTCTTGCTCCCGCTGACGCCTCCATGATTCCCGCCACCATTGTCCCGCTCGTCCCTCCTGTCGCCCCGTTCTCTAGCTAACGATTCCAGTATCTAACGCCTCCACGATTCCCTTCGCCTTCACTCCACCGAGCGTCCTCTTGCTCCCGCTGACGTCTCCAAGATTCCCGCCACCATCGTCCCGCTCGTCCCTCCTGACGCCCCATTCTCTATCTACCGCCTCCAGTATCTAACGCCTCCAACATCCAACGCCTCCAGCATCCAACGCCTCCAACAATTCCCTGCGCCTTCACTCCACCGGGCGTCCCCTGCTCCCGCTGATGCCTCCATAATTCCCGCCACCATCGTCCCGCTCGTCCCTCCTGACGCCCCGTTCTCTAGCTAACGCCTCCAACATCCAACGTCTCCAGCATCCAACGCCTCCACGATTCTCGTCGCCTTCACTCCACCGAGCGTCCTCTTGCTCCCGCTGACGCCCCATGTTCCCGCCACCATCGTCCCTCTCGTCCCTCCTGACGCCCCGACCTCTATCTAACGCCTCCACAATTCCCTTCGCTTTCACTCCACCGGGCGTCCCCTGCTCCCGCTGACGCCTCCATGATTCCTGCCACCATCGTCCCTTCCGTCCCTCCTGTCGCCACGTTTTCTATCTAACGCCTCCAGAATCCAACGCCTCCAACGGTCCCCGCGCCTTCACACCACCGGGTCTCACCCTGCGCTCTGCCACAACCGCTTCAACCACCACTTTTTCTTCGTCCGCTCCGTAATCTCTTTCGCGTACTTCTCCCGCCATGCCGCGAGCATGTTCGCGTCTTCGACCCGCCTTGGGTCTGTCAGCGCGTCCAGCCGTCCGAAAAGTGCCGTTGCACTTCTCCCGACGCCCTTGACAACCTCCTCCCATATCGCCCGCGCCCTGACGATTTCCACCGGCGGCGCCTCGTCTCGTTCTGATTCGCGCACTCGACCCGCCGATGACATATCCTTCGCCGCCTCCGGATTTCCCCGCATCTGCCGGGGGCTCGCCGGACAATCTGCGCCCCCATTTCCTCCGCCGATAGTTTCGTCCGCACTGTAATCTCTTTCTGCCTCTTGTGCGGCGGCGGTCCTCGGCAGCACCACATCCATCGGGGTCGGATCTGAGAGCTCCGTGATCTGCTTCAACTTCTTCGCGGCGGACTTGTAGCGCATCACCGTCGTATACTGGAGCGCGAGCGCGGGGATGTTTTCCCGAAGCCACCCTTTTACGCCTGGATTACGCCCGACAATCACGCCATCCTCGTCGCGGCGGAGCGAATTGTCGATGTAGCATTCTAGATCCTCGATCAAACTCCCGAAGCGAATCGCGTCCTCGTGCGACTTGCGCCTGGCAATCCACGCGTCGAGGATCTGCTCCTTCGTCGGGCAGGCATTGTCGGTACGGCGGGTGCGGATCTTCCGCCGCTCGGACGCGAGCGCTCGACGACGTGCGTTCTCGGCGGCATAGTAACTCGGCCTGCGGACGGAGGCTTTCAGCCGCGAAACGCTCTTTCCGCTCTCCCTCCGCATGAAGTCGAGATAGGCGTAGTAGCCTGCATCGCGGAAAAGGACGCAAAGCAGTTCCTCGCCGACAAAGAACCCGTCCCTCTGCCAGCGGACAGCATGCCCGTCGGTCATCTCGCAGATGTCGCCGAACTCGTGCGCCTCGCTGCGACGCTTCGACTGCGCACGATTGCGGCGACGCTCCTGCGCGGAAACTATCATGCGCTCGACCTGGCCGTATTTCGCCCACCAGTCGGCGAGCGCGGCGTCGCTCCCGCGCAAGTCAGTGTGTTTCTCCGGCGTTGCAGAAGTCTTCCCCTGCTCCAACGATGACTTTTCCCGCTTCATGGAAACAGTCTACCATATTGGCGGATTAAGCACAACGAAAATATGAGATTACGGTGCGGACGGAATATGATTGACAACGGTTGCCCCTTCCCGCCCGGTTGACGTCAACGATAGCGGATGTGCCGCTTCTATCGTGAGGCACCCGGATACTTGGCTGGGCAGCGCCACGGCGTGAGGGCACGCCGTGGACTTGGTTGGGCAACGCCGCGGCGTGAGGGCACGCCGTGGACTTGGTTGGGCAACGCCGCGGCGTGAGGCACACCGGGTGCTTGGCTGGGCAACGCCACGGCGTGAGGCACCCGGATACTTGGCTGGGCAGCGCCACGGCGTGAGGCACCCGGATACTTGGCTGGGCAACGCCACGGCGTGAGGATGCGCAAGCGTGTGCGCGTGGGGACACACCGGGTGCCTGACTTGGTAGCGACACGGCGTGAGGGCACGCCGGGTACTTGGCTGGGCAACGCCACGGCATGAGGGTGTGCCGGGTGCTTGGCTGGGCAACGCCACGGCGTGAGGTCACGCCGGGTACTTGGCTGGGTAGCGCCACGGCGTGAGGGCACGCCGGGTACTTGGCTGGGCAACGCCACGGCGTGAGGGCACGCCGTGGACTTGGCTGGGCAGCGCCGCGGCGTGAGGGCACGCCGGGTACTTGGCTGGGTAGCACCGCGGCGTGAGGGTGTGCCTGGTGCTTGGCTGGGCAGCGCCACGGCGTGAGGGCACGCCGGGTACTTGGCTGGGTAGCACCGCGGCGTGAGGGGTAGGAGCGGATTATTCCGTCGGACCCCACTCGATCGGGAACCAGGTGCGGTAGTAGTTGTCGCGGTTCCAGGTGTTGCCCGCGCTCGCATAGTCGCAGAAGACCACCGCCTCGGGATAGCGTCCCTCGGGATTCTCGCCGTGGCTGCCGATGTCGAGAACGGCGTTGAACGCCATCCAGACGTCGTCCGACGGCGAACGGACGGCCGAGAAGCCCTGCATGACCTGCCCGTCGCGAATGCCGCCGCGGAACGGCTGCATCTGGTCGCCGGCATCGAGGCGGCTGTCGCGCGCCAGCAGCACCGGTCCGCGGGTGAAGGCCACGTAGTGCGGCTTGACGGACGGCTTCGCGTCCTTGTCTGCAAACGCACCCGGCACCGAGGCAGGGCCGTCGGCGATCGTATGCGCCACGACCGGCATGTCGAAGCGGACCTCGACGACGTCGCCGAGCGCCCACTCGTGCGCGACCGTGAAATACGAACCGGCCTTCACGCCCGGCAGCGCCTGGCCGTTCAGCTTCACCGTCGTGCCCGCGCCCGCCCACGCGGGGATGCGGAACTTGACCGGCACCTTGCCGCAGCCCTGCGTGTGGCTCACCACGCGCGCGAAGTCGCCGCGCGGATAGAGCGAATACATATCGAACGCCACCTTCCTCCCGTTCGCGAGCTCGCCCTTCACGAGCGCGGACGCGTAGAAGTTGAACACGGCCTCGTCGCCCTTCGTGCGGAAGAACTCCTTGAGGAAGCAGAGGAAGCCGCGCGGACCGTTCGCCGTGCAGCAGTCCGTGTGCATATAGCAGTGGTGCTGGCCGTGGTAGCGGTTGCCGGAGAGCGGCGTGTAGCCCGCGAACTCGCTGCCGTCCGCCTTCATCGCGCCGAGATAGGCGTTGTAGAACGTGCGTTCGAGCTGGTCGGCCCACCTGGTCTCGCCCGTGACGTCGAGCAGCTTCTCGCAGAAGCGCATCCAGGTGGTCGTCACGCACGTCTCCTGCAGGCGCACGTAGGGGAGGTGCTGCTTCTTCGCGCCGTGGAACCAGGCCTCGGAGCAGGCGCAGCCGCCGGCGAGGTTGACCTCGTCCGCGATGATCTGGCCGCCCGTCGCGATCGCCGCATCGAGGAGCTCCCGGCGCCCGGTCACCTCGTAGTACTCGATGAGGCCCTGGTAGCAGCTCATCATCTCGTACGCCTTCCAGCGATTGTGCTTCATCACGTAGCCGCCGTGCGTCTCGGGGGTGTTGCCGTAGCCGTTGCGGTCCGCCACGGAGATGCCCCTGAGGGCGAGATCCAGGAGGCGCGGACCCGCCTCGGGCTCAGTCATGCCCTTCACGAGGAAGGTCGCGAAGTCGAGGTACTTTCCGTCGTTCGTGCGGTTGTAGAGCCACATCACGGGCTCGAGGATGGACGAGCTCGCGTAGCCGCTCCAGTTGCCGGTCTGCCAGAGCTCTCGCCCGCGCTTGCCGTTCGGGCCGATCTGGTCGATGACGTAGTCGCACACGCGGCGACAGGCGTCCAGCGCCCGCTGGCTCTTCGTGTCGTCGTAGTAGTGCAGCAGCCCCATCATCGTGTACTTCATGCCCCACACGTCCCAGCCCTCGCCACAGCGCAGCTCGTCCGGGTAGTTGCCGATGTAGCCGTTCGGCTCCTGCGAGGCGAGCATGCGTTCGATGCCGCGGTCGATGGATGCCTTCAGCTTCGCCGAGCCCGTGTACCGAAGGTATGGCACCGCGGAATGCATGTACTTGCCCCAGAACTCCGTCTGCCACCAGCCGTGGCGCTCCGTCTTCTCCTGAAACGGCGCGGTGATGTAGTCGATGTCCGTGCCGATGACATGCCGCGCGATCATCATGTCGAGCTGATCGCCCATGCGGCCCTTCAGCGTCACGTTGCCGATGCCGTCGAGGGAACTCCCCGCCGCCAGCGCGCTTCCCACCCCCAACGCCGCCAGCGCGGCCACCAGATTCTTCGTCATCACCAGACTCCTTGTTCTCGACGTGGACATATGATTCGATGTGGACCTGCGAGAAGAGATCAATCGCACCGGCGGACATTATATCAAATGCGGCCGGTTCGCGGCGATGAACGAACCGCGCGACCCGGCTCCCAATGACATCGAAGGCGGTGCCTGCCGATACGGACGCCGCAGGTGCCGTTTGACTACTGGCGGCGCTGGAAAAGCGGTGCCGCCAGATCGTAAAGCTCCTGGTCCCGCTGCAACCGCGTGAACAGCGTCTGGCGGTCGATCTGATAGCCATGAATGAAGCTCTGCTGCGCCGCCTGCTTCCGGCCCGCGCGGTACTGCAGCTTCGCCAGGTCCGCCCAGGCGTTCGCATCGCCCTGCGGATTGAGCTTCAGATAGCGGTTCAGCGCCTGCTCGGCGTCCGCATCCTGGCGCGCCTCCAGGAACATCGTCGCCAGCGCCTGCAGGGAGGGCGCATCCGCAATCCGACCGGCGACCGTACGCGCCAGCCGCACCGCCTCCTCCGTGCGGCCCAGCTCGAAGTAGTAGCGCGACAGCGCGAAGACCTCCTGGTCGGACAGCGGCTGCTTGGCCTGGCGCTTCGCCTCCAGCCGCTCGACTTCCGCCGTCAGCGTCCGGAAGCGGACGATGTAGTTGCGCAGGCCCGCCGTCCGGCGGTTGTTCGGGTCGATGCGGTCCGTATAGTCCATCAGCTCCAGCGTGACGTCCCACCGCCGGAACGGCATCAGGACCTCCTGCGCATAGCGGAACGTCGCCTCGGGCGAGGCCGGATAGAGCGCCACCGCCTCGCGGAACGCCTGCGCCGCCTCACGGTAGCGGCCCTGCTTCTGGTAGAGGCCGGCAATCGCCGCGCGGAGCTTGGAGAACGACTTCTGCCCCGCGAAGTCGCGGCGGTACATCGGGTCGTCCAGCAGCCGGCGCACGTACCAGTCCCAGAAGTCCATGTCCTGCGCCGCACGCTTCGCGTCATACGGCGTCGGCTCCGCGTTGATCTTCATGATGAGGCCGTGCGGCGCGAGATACGGGTACATCCACGGGATGACGTACGACTCCTCGACGTAGAACGCATGGCGCTTGCGGTCGTGGTCGTGCATCATCTTCGTGAGGATGCCGTTGATCTCCATGACGCCAAGGGCGCCCGTCACCTGCACGCGGCCGTTCTCGATCTTGAGGTCGCCGTTCGCCGGACGCACTCCGCGCTGGACCTCGTCCACATACACGTTGAACGCCTCGGCGGAATCCTCCTTCGAGGGAATCCAGATCTCGTCGCCGTAGAGGTCGCGCTCGACGGACATGTACGTGTCGTCGGCGAGCGCGTTCTGGGTGATGAGGTAGACGTCGGGACGGAACAGCGCCGAGTAGATCATGTACGTCGGCACGAAACGGCCCGGGTCGGTGCCGCCGAAGAAGATGGAGAACGGTTCCATCGGCGGCGGGTACGCCGGATCCGGCAGCGGCTCCTCGTCCGCCTCGACCTGCTCGTTGATCGCCTTGGCGCCCTCAAGCTGGTACGCGCCGAACTGCCAGCCGAACGTATGGCCGTTCTGCTCCGAGCCGCCGAGCTTGAACGCGACCTCGTTGACGCCGAGGACGAAATTGCCGCAGTAGTTGTCGATCAGCGGGTAGACGAGGGAGACGACGACCATCAGGGCGGCGACGGCGACCGCCGCCGACCGCCGCCGCAATCCGGACTTCGCGAACGCGAAGACGGCCGCGAACGCCAGGCCGTAGCCGATCCACATCGCCAGCATCGCATGCGAGGAGATGAACTTCACCTTCTGGATGAAGCCGTCCTGAATGTCGCCCTTCACGTTCGCCAGCGCGATCAGCAGGAAGCTCATCAAGAGGAAGCAGACGCAGGCCGGAATCATCCACCGCCAGAACGCCTTGCGGTTCTCCCGCCGCACGATCCAGTGTCCGGCGGCGAACGGCACCACGGCGAACGGAATCAGCAGGTCGGTGAACTGCACCCGGACGTCCTCGAAATAGTTGCCGATCACCTCCAGCTTCGGAACCTGGAAGCCAATCGCCTCGTACTGTCCGCGCATGATCGCGTGCTTGAAGCCCTCCCAGGTGCGCGGATAGCCCCAGTTCATCGGTGGATTGCGCAAGTCGGAGACGATCGGCATATACGCGTAGAACGAGACGCCGAGCTGGGCGAAGAACGCCGCGCCGGCGACGCTGCGGCCGTTCGGCAGGGTCGCCCACGCCAGCGCGAGGAGGACGAAGTTCCAGGCGATCGGCCAGCAGAACCACCACGAGCACGGGTGCGTCAGGCCGTTCATCGCGCCGTGCGCAAGCAGGGTGAACGCGGCGATGTGGAGTCCGGCGACCGGAATCGCGAAGCAAAGCCCTTTCGGCGTGAACGCGCAGAGGACGAAGAGCAGGACGATCAGCAGCCAGAACATGGCCGTCGACTTGCCCCAGGGGAACTCGACGCCGGTGTAGCCGGCGCTGTCGGCCGACGGCACGCAGAGCGCGAGGACGACCGCGACGGCGGCGAGGGCGACCGCCGCGCCGACGAACCGCACCGAACCCGGATCGGTCAGGCGCTCGTCGCGGCGGAGCGCCGCCACCGTCGCGGCGACGACCGACCCCGCCACGAACGCGGCGATCAGCGCATACCGGGTCGGGTCGATGAGCGGCGCGACCGGCGCCGTGACTCCGCTCCAGGTCGTCTTGGACACGAAGACGAACGCCGACAGGAGCATCAGCGCGGCGCCGAGGCCGCCGCCGTAAAGGACGGTTTTCTCGGCTTTCTCCGGCTCGCCGCGCCGCCGGAGGACGATGGCGGCGACAATGGAGCCGACGAGCGCGAGAATCGCCACGACCAGCACCGTCGACGAAGGCGAGCTGACGGCCCGGCCGACGATCGCCTCGTGCTTGTTGATGACGTCCGCCTGCATGAAGCGGTCGGCGCGCATCAGCTGGCCGATCTGCAGCAGCTGCCAGGTCAGCCCGACCGGCACGAGATAGATGAAGAAGTCGCGGAAGAGCCCCGGGTCCTGGAGGAAGATGACGAGCGCGAGCGGCACGATGGCGAACAGGAGCACCTGATAGTTCGTAAGGCCCAGCCCGAAGACGAACGCCGTGAACCACAGCATCCGGTCGGACGGCTTGCGCATCCAGCGGTAGGACAGGAGGAACACCCACATCAGGAAGAGCGCGTTCAGCGAATAGATCTCGACGATCGTCGACTGCGACCACTCCACCGGCGACAGCGCGAAGGTCAGCGCGCCCGCCACGCCGCCGCCGAAGCAGAGAATCGCCGGGACGTCGGGCAGCGTCGGCGCACCGTTCGCGCCGTCCGCATCGCCGCCGACGACGAAGTCGTGCGCCGAACGGCAGATGAGCATCGCCGTACAGCCGGCCGCCAGTGCGCCGAAGACGGCCGAGCAGAGCGAAACGCACCACGCCGGCGTCGGATGGCCCATGTACGTCACCCAGCCGAACGCCTGGCAGAAGAGCCACGAGCAGAAGGTCCAGAACGGATAGCCCGGGGGATGCGGCACGCCGAGATTCGCGGCGGCCGTCGCCAGCTCGCCCGAGTCCTCAAGGCCGACGGACGGACCGAGCGTCAGGAAATAGACGGCGAACGTGACCACCGTGGCGGACCAGAACGCCGCCCAATCCAACCGGGTGAAAAACCTGTCCTTCATGGCTGGTTGCCCCTTATGTCAACAGCAGAACTTCTCGACGGCCGCGCGCAGGCGCGCCAGCGTCTTCGCCTTACCCAGCAGCTGCAGCAGCTCGAACAGGCCGATGCCCTCGCCGCGGCCGGAGACCGCCACGCGGACCGGATGGACCCACGGCCCCATCCCCTGCCCCTGCGCCAGCCCCTTCACGAGGTCTTCGAGCACCGGCGCCCGCCAGTCTTCGACCGCCTCAAGCCGGCCGACGAGGTCGAGGAGCAGCGCCTTCACCCCCTCCTTCCGGAGCCGCCGGTCCACCGCCTTCTCGTCAACCGGATAATCGTCCGTCAGCAGATACAGGCAGTTGCCCGGCAGGTCGTTCAGGAACTTCGTGCGGGGCTGGAGCTGGTCAACGAGATAGTCCCACCAGTCCTCGGCATGCGTCTCGGCGGACGCGAGGCCGGCGGCGCGGGACTTAAGCTCGGCCTTGAACGTCTCGCGGGGAATCCGCTTGACGTATTCGCCGTTCATCCAGGCGAGCTTCTTCGGATCGAACATCGCCGCAGTAACGTGCACCTTCTCCAGCTCGAAGAGCCGGACCATCTCCTCGCGGGTCAGCACCTCGCGGTCGTCGCCCGGATTCCAACCGAGCAGCAGGAGGTAGTTGAAGAGCGCCTCGGGCAGATAGCCCCGCTCGCGGTACTCGCCGACGAACGCCGCGCCGTCGCGCTTCGAATAGGGCTTGCCCTGCTGGTTGACGATCATCGAGAGATGCCCGTACTTCGGCACCGGCGCACCCAGCGCCCGGAAGATGCAGATGTGCTTGAACGTGTTCTCGACGTGGTCGTCGCCGCGGATGACGTGCGTCACGCCCTGGTCGATGTCGTCCACCACGTTCGCGATGTGGAAGATCGGCGAGCCGTCGCTGCGGACGATCGCGAAGTCCTGGACGTCCGCCGCCTGCTTCGCCAGGTGGCCCTTGACGAGGTCGTCGAACTCGATGACGCCCTCCCGGGGCATCCTGAACATCACGACCGACCCCGTCTTGCCGTCGCGCGAGGTCTTCTCGCACCGGTAGGCGTGGCCGGACGTGAGCAGCCGGTCGACGGCCTCAAGATGGCGGCGGGCGTTCCTGGTCTGGTAGAAGACCTCCTCGTCGTAGTCGAGGCCGAGCCATTCCATGCATTCGAACAGGGCCTTGATCGCCTCGGGCGTCGAGCGTTCGAGGTCGGTGTCCTCCACGCGCAGCAGGAACTTGCCGCCAGTGTGACGCGCGAAAAGCCAGTTGTAGATGGCCGCACGGATGTTGCCGATGTGGACCTTGCCCGTCGGGGACGGGGCGAAACGCACTCTGATGTTCTCTGCCATGGTTCCGCACATTATACCATTTCCGGGCACCGTCCCGCTTCCGTGCGGACGGCCCGCCCGCTCAGGAAATGGAGACGATCCGCAGTTCGACGTGCCGTTCGCCGTAGTCGGAGAGGACGACCGTGCACGTCAGGTCGTGCGGTACGGCGCTCTCGGCCCGCAGACGCTCGACCTGATCGCCATGGCTCCAGCGGATGGCACGCAGGCCGGACTTGCGCAGGGTGACCGCCAGATGCCGCCCGTCGGCCCCCAGCGTCCGCACGTCGGAGAAGAACACGCCCCTCAGCCCGAACACCGGTTCCGGATTTCCCTCCCCGAACGGCTCCAGCCGCTGCAGGTCCTCCGCCAGCGACAGCGTCAGGTCGGACGGCTCGACCCAAAGGTCCGGCTCGCGGACCGCCGTGCCGGACGCCGCCGTCTGCCCCTGCCGTGCGCAGTATTCGCAGAGCAGCCGGCGGAAGTCGTCGATCCGCCCTTCCTTGACCGAGAAGCCGCCCGCCGCGGCATGGCCGCCGAAGCGGTCGAGCGAATCCGCGCAGGCAACGAAGGCGTCGCGGATGTTGAATCCGTCGGGCGCACGCGCGGAACCGTGGCCGCGGGCGTAGACGCAGACCGGCACGGTCTCCCCGAGCCGCTCCATGACCCGCGCGGCGACGATGCCGGCGACCCCCGGATGCCCGTCCGGCAGGTCGATCACCTGCGCGGCGGCCGACGGCACGACCTTCTCCAGCGCCCGATCGACCATCTCCTGCTCGATGGCCTTGCGCTCGACGTTGTAGCAGTCGATGATGCGCGCCAGCTCCCGCGTGATCTCGCGGTCGTCGGACAGCAGAAGCTCCAGCGCCTCCATGCCGGACGCGATGCGCCCCGCCGCGTTGATGCGCGGGCCGAGCATGAACCCGAAGTCCCGCGTGGTCAGCTCGCCGTAGGCGTTCCGGGCCGCGCGCGCGTGCAGCTCCCGGAGCCCGAGCGGCGCACAGGCGAGGAAGCGCCGGAGCGCCTCCGCGACGAGAATGCGGTTCTGGCCCAGCAGCGGCATGATGTCCGTCACCGTCGCCAGCCCGGCCATGACCAGCAGCGGACCGCCGATGCCCGGACCGGAGTAGAGCCCGCGCGCGCGCGCCTCGGCAACCACCCGGTTCGCCAGCAGGAACGCGACGCCGGCGCCGCAAAGGCCGCTCAGCGACGCGGGCGCCGCGACCTTCGGATTGACGACGGCCAGCGCGTCCGGCAGCAGCATCTCGCCGGTTTCGCCCGCTTCCGTCGCGGCATAGGTGGGAAGATGATGGTCGGTGACGACGACCGGAACGCCCTTCGCCTTCAGGTCGGCCACCTGGTCCAGGGAGTTGATTCCGTTGTCCACCGTCACCACGAGCCCGACGCCGGGATGCTCCGCCAGCATGCGCGCGACCGACGCGTCGCTCATGCCGTAGCCCTCCTTCAGCCGGTCGGGGACGAACTCCGCCACGTTCCCGCCCAGCGCCCTCAGCGTCCGCGAGAGGATGGCCGTCGCGCAGACGCCATCGCAGTCGTAGTCGCCGAAGACGACGATGCGGCAGCGCTCGGACAGGGCGGAGAGAATCGCGTCCGCAGCCTCGACGACGCCCGGCAGCTCCTCGGGCTTCGCCAGCCGGTCAAGCGTCGGATGCAAGAAGTCGTCGAGTTCCGCCGCACCGATGCCGCGGTGCTCGAGAATCCTGGCGACCAGCGGATTCACTTCACCTCGAAGCACCAGCGGTGCCGGTCGGGGAGTACGCCGTACTGAATGCCCTGGACGGTGTCGTAAAGCTTCTGCAGCGTCGGATGCACCTGCTCCGGATCGGAAATCCGGATGACCTCCTGCCCGCGGGTGATCTCCCAGACCGGCGTGATCACGACGGCGGTGCCGAGCGCGGCGACGGCCTGGAACTTCCGGATCTCCGCATACGGGACGGGACGGCACTCGACCTTGATGCCGAGGTCTTCGGCGCACTGCTTGAGCGACATGTTCGTCACCGACGGCAGGACCGAGCGGCTGTCGGGCGTCACGTAGACGCCGGACTTCGTGATGCCCGCGAAGTTCGACGTCGCGAACTCCTCGACGTACCGGTGGCTCTTCGCGTCGAGGTAAAGCTCGACCGGCCAGCCCTCGCGCTTCGCCTTCTCGTGCGCGAAGATGCCCGCGGCGTAGTTGCCGCCGACCTTCACGTCGCCCATGCCCTGCGGCGCCGCCCGGTCCCAGTCGTCGAAGATGACGGCGCGGACCGGCTTGAGGCCGCCCTTGTAGTAGGCGCCGACCGGCATCACCATGATCATGAACGTGTATTCCTTCGCCGGCGCGACGCCGATCTGCGGCCCGGTGCCGATGAGGAGCGGCCGCAGGTACATCGAGCCGCCCGTCCCGTACGGCGGGACGAACTCGGCGTTCCGCTTCACGATCTGCCGGCAGCAGTCGACGAACACGTCAACCGGCACCGGCGGCATGCAGGTGCGCTCGGCGGTGCGGTACATGCGCTTCGCGTTCTCGTCGGGACGGAAGATCGCGACCTTGCCGTCCTGCTGCCGGAACGCCTTGATGCCCTCGAAGCATTCCTGCCCGTAATGGAGGCAGGCCGCGCCGATGTGCATGGTGATGAACGGGTCCTGAACGAACTTCGGCCGCGACCACCTGCCGTTCTTCCAGGTCATGCGCAGATGACAGTTGACGTCCGAGAAGCCGAAGCCGAGCTTCTCCCACCTGATTCCCTGCTTGGGTGCCTTCAGCATTGTGCCGTTTCCTTTCTAAAATCGCCCGTATTATACCACATTCGGGGCGCACCCTGCCTATTTCCGGCTCGTCAGGGCGCGGATGATGTCGGAGAACCGTCCCCGAGCGGCCCGGGAGTCCTGCTCGGTCCCGATGACAATGCGCATCGCACAGGACTCGAATTGCGCGTAGATCGTGTCGGCGATGCGGTCGGCCGCCAGCGTCGGGGGAATCTCGCCCCGCTCCAGCGCATGCCCGACCAGACGCCGGATCGCCGTCCGCGTGCCCGCCGTGAACCGCATGATGTTCGAGTCCATGTTGGCGCCGGACCGGACCATGCCGACGACAAAGTCGAAGACGGCGACCAGGAACTCCTTGTGCTCGAACATGACGTCGGCGACCGCGTGACAGACGCCCTCGAGCTTCTCCATGCTCTTGCCGCGCGCCGTCATGATCTTCGTGCACCGGCGCGCGATCACGTCCGACGCCGTCACGATCGCCGCGTCCATCACCTCGCGCTTGGAGCAGAAGTAGCGGTAGAGGACCGTCCGCGAGACGCCCGACGCGGCGGCGATCATGATCAGGGAGACGTTGTCGTACCCGACCTGGGAGAAGAGCCGGATCGCCTTCTCGGCGATTTCGCGCTTGCGCTGCTCGTGATCGACCTTGCGTGCCACGGGAATTCCAGAACGGGAGCTGACGTCAGGTGCCGACGCGGGCGTATTCGAGTTCGTTGACGGCAAACACGCGCCGTCCCGCCTTCGGCTTCCGCACGATTATACCAAACTTTTCGGGTTCCCGGACGATCGGCGAGTGGGCGGTCAGCGCAAAGCGATGCCAGAAGCACGACTGGATCAGGCCGCGTCTCGCCAGGCCCCTCACGTACCGCTCGGCCGCCCGCTGCTCGGTCTTCGTCTCCGTGGGGAAGTCGTACATGAGATAGGCGTGCACGAAGATCTTCGCCGCCCTGAACGCCTTCAGCGCCCTTTCCGCCGACGCGAGCGTGATGCCCTTGTTCATGAGCGCCAGGAGCCGGTCGTTCGCGCACTCCAGCCCGCCGGTGACGGCGATGCAGCCGGCCCTCGCCATCAGCCGCGCCAGCGCCGGCGTAAACGCGGTGTCGAAGCGGATGTTTCCCCACCACTCGCAGCGGAACCGGCGGCGGACGATCTCCTCGCAGACGCCGCGGACCAGCGCCGGCGGCATCGCCTCGTCCACGAAGTGAAACCGCGTGCCCAGCGCCTCCATCGCATCGACGATCTCCCCGGCCCGCGGCATCCGGAAGCAGCCGACGTACGGCAGGACGACGTCGCAGAACGCGCACTTGTGCCAGTAGCACCCGCGCGCCATCACCAGCTTCACCCACTTCCCCGCGCTCCACAGGTTCGTGACGAAGTTGTCCGTCTCCACGACGTCGAAATACTCGTCCCAGTCGAGGCCCGCGTAGGAGGGCCGCACGAAGGCGGGAACCTCCGCGTCGGCGCGCGGACGGTCCGCCGGCCTTCCGCGCCTTCCGCCGGCGGACGAAAGCAGCGCCGCCAGCTGCGCATAGCCCTCGTCGTACAGGAAGACGTCGAAGTACTTGTAGGGCCGCCGGTCCGTCATCGCCCGCAGTTCGGTCGAGACGTAGCCGCCGCCGATGACGAGCGTCACGCCCGGATAGCGCCGCCGCACGTACTTCGCGATCTTGAACGCGGCGACCAGCGTGCCGGGAAACGGACAGGTCACGCCGACCACGGTCGGCCGCACCTCGTCCATCGCCGCCTTCAGGTGGCGTTCGAGCGGACCGTCCATCACGCCGCGCCGGCGGACCTTCCGCTCAAGCTCGCCGAAGTCGGCGACGGACCGGCACAGGTGCTCGGCATAGCGCGAGAAGCCGAAATCCGGATCGACGTGATCGCGGACCCAGATCGCGATGTCGTCGATGACCTCGCTCGCCGTGCGCTTCGCCTCCGGCGGCGCCGGACTGCCGAGAAACTCAAGCAGCTCGTCCGTCGTCTCGTCGCCGTACTTCAGCAGGACGTCCCGGACGACCTTGATCGACAGGTCGCGCTGATGGACGTCGTGTCCCCGCGACGCCAGGTAGCCCGTCAGGTGCGTCGTCGACGGATAGGGCGTGTTCGGCTGCAGCAGCGGCGGCGTCAGCAGCAGGAGTCTCGGACGGACGTTGGCCATGCGGGATTGCCCGGCCTCAGGCGAACTCGAACCGCCCGGCCACCGCGCCGGACTGCACGTCATGCACCGTCAGGACCAGCCGGCCGTGCTCGACCCGGCCCTCGATGACGGTCGGAAACCGGCCCGGATCGGCGGCGCCGAGCTCGGGCCCGCCGCCGATGATCTGCGCCCAGGGGCGCTCCGCCGTCGGCGCATCGTAACGGAACCGGTGCTGATGCCCGGCGATCACGCACTGGACGCCGGCCTGCTTGAGGGACTGACCCCACAGGTTCGCGCAGGTGCGCTGCCAGATCGCGTAGTCGTGCTTGTATTCCGGCGCCCTGTCGGCCGGGGCGACGTCGCCGGGGTTGGCGTCCGGCCGCGAATCGAAGAGCGGGATATGGCAGCAGGCGACCTTGAACTTCGCCGTCTTCACGGCCGGCGTCTCGATCGCCTCCGCCAGCCACCGCGCCTGCTGCTCGCGATAGCCCTTCATCTTGAAGAGGCCGGCGAAAAGCGGATTCGTGTCCAGCTTGTCCTCGCCGGTGTCCAGGCCGATGAGCGCAATGTCGCCGAGCCGCTGCACGAAGTTGCGCCCGAGTTCGGCGTATTCGGCCTTGCGCTCGGTCGGCTCGCGGTACATCATGAGCTCGCCCAGCCGGCGGTTGAACCGCCCGCGAAAGTCGTGGTTGCCGTTCAGGAACATATACGGCGTGTCCGCCGCATACTCCGGATGCGAAGGATGCGGCCGCAGGAAGATGCCAATGGCGGTGTCAATCGTCTCGGTGACGTTCGAGGCGTCGCCGTTCCAGATGACGACGGACGGCCTGAGCGCCGCGATCTTCGCCAGCGCGAGGCCGACCGGCCCCGCCGCGTCGTGCGTGTCGTTGATGACGCAGAACGAGCCTGCGGCCTCCGCCCCCAGCGTCGTGAACGAGTGAATCTTCGCGTCAACCTCCGGGCCGAGGTTCTTCATCGCATATCCGCCCTGGAACGAAATGCGGTCGGCGCCGATGCGGTAGTAGTAGCGCGTCGCCGGCTTCAGGCCGGTCAGCCGGATCAGCGCGACCCTGTCGTCAACCGTCATGAGCCCGCGCCCGCCGGAATGCACGCGCACGGCGCCATTCAGGTCGGGCGACGGCGAATAGTCTACCCACCCGGACGCGTCGGCCGTCACGGCAAACGCGACGCCCATGGACGTCGCCGCGGCGTTCTGGAGCACGGGCGCGGAGGCGATCAGCGGACCGGCGCTCCCCGCGGCGACCGGCGCTCCGAGCCCCTGCGCCGGAATCGCGCCTCCCGCGCCGGCGGCAACGGCCAGCGACGTGCCCCGAATGAACTGCCGACGGCTGACGATGCGTGCCATTTCCGCGCCCTCCCCCCGCGCCATGCGCTCAGCCCTTGATTTCACCCGCCTTGAGCCGCCTGAAGTAGCTCTTCGTCTCGGCGGCCACGACACCCGAAAGGGCGATGAGCGCGATCATGTTCGGAACCGCCATGAGGCCGTTGAAGATGTCCGCAATGCCCCATACCGCCGAAATGGTCATGTACGGACCGACGAACACGGCGAGGATGTAGAGCCAGCGGTAGACGACGACGGGACCCATCCGCCCGCCCGTCAGGTATTCGAGGCACCGCTCCGAATAGTAGTCCCAGCCGAGGATCGTCGTGAAGCCGAAGAGGACGAGACAGGTCATCAGCAGCGCGTCGGTCACGATCGGCGGCAGGAACGGAAGACCGGCGGCGAACGCCTTCATCGTCGCCGCCGCGCCGGTCGCGGCGTTCGCGCTGTAGAGTTCGGAGACGCCCCGGAAGGACTCGGCCGAAATCGGCTGGTTCGTCATGGTGAGCGCCAGGCCGGTCATCGAGCAGACGACGATCGTGTCGAGGAAGGTGCCCGTCATCGACACCAGGCCCTGCCGGACGCATTCCTTCGTCTGCGCCGCCGCCGCCGCAATCGGGGCGGAGCCGAGACCCGCCTCGTTCGAGAAGATGCCGCGCGCGATGCCCTTCTGCATCGCCACGATAATCGCGCCGAGCGCACCGCCCGCAGCCGCCCGGAGGCCGAACGCCGAGGTGACGATCGTGCCGATCGCCGCCGGAATCCGGCCGAGATTGCAGCCTATGAGCATTAGCGAGAATGTGACGTAGAGGACCACCATGAGCGGAATGACCTTCGCGCTCACCTTGGCGATGCGCCGGAGGCCGCCGATGACGACCATGCCGACCATGAACGCGAGCAGGATCGACCCGAAGATCGTCGCGCACGAGTAGCGGTTGCCGAAGATCGTGAAGTTGTGGACGTCCGCCGTGTCGATGTAGCTCTTGAAGAACGTGTTGAACGAGCCGCAGATCGAGTTGACCTGCGTGAACGTGCCGATGCCGAAGAGGCCGACGAGGACGCCGAAGAACGCAAAGAGGCAGGCGAGCCACTTCCACTTCGGCCCCATGCCCTTCTCGATGTAGTAGAACGGACCGCCGAGCACGTGCCCCGTCGACTCGTCGTGTTCGCGGTACTTGACGGCGAGCAGCCCTTCGGCGTATTTCGTCGCCATGCCGAAGAGCGCCGCGAGCCACATCCAGAAGATGGCGCCCGGGCCGCCCGCCACGTAGGCCGTCGCGACGCCCACGATGTTGCCCGTGCCGATCGTCGCGGAAAGCGCCGTGCAGAGCGCGCCGAACGAGGAGACTTCGCCCTTCGCGCCATGCTCGGCCTTCTCGTTCTTGAGCATGTACTTGAGCGCGAGCGGCAGGCGGACGAACTGCATGCCGGCCAGGCGGAGCGTCAGCAGGATGCCGCCGAAGAGGATCAGGATGATCAGCAGCGGAACCGGGAACCCGGCGATTTCGAAGGAAGTGCCCCAGACCTTGTCGTCAATCAAGTCCACGTACTTCGTGAACGTGTCGAGCCATGTGCTCTGCATTGTCGTTCCCGTGCCTTTCCGTCCTTTTGCCTGAGAGATCGCCTGCGACCCTTTCGCGGCGCCACACCTTCGGCACCCCGCACCACGCGGAGCTTCTCCGGACCCGCCGCCAGCGGCGTATTTTCCGCATTATAGCAAATTCGCGAGCGGCAGGACGCCCGCAGTTCGCTCCCGCGCAACGCGCGGAACCCCGGACGGTCAGAACTTGCGCTTGCGGGAGAGGACGAAGAACACCGCCCCGATCGCCAGCGCGAGGACGCCGGAGCTGCCCATGACGAGCGCAAAGGCGTGCGGATGGTTCTGGAACGGCAGCCCAATGTTCATGCCGTAGAGCGACGCGATGAGCGTCGGCGCCGCCAGCATGATCGTCGCCGCCGTCAGGTACTTCATCACGTTGTTCAGGTTGTTGTTGATCAGCGACGCGAAGGTGTCGAGCGTGCCGTTCAGGATGTTCGCATGGATGGTCGCCGTCTCCAGCGCCTGCTGGTACTCGACCATCGCGTCCTCGAGATAGTCGCGGTCGTCTTCGGAAAGCGGCAGCTGGCGCGTCGTGTTCGCGCGCGCCAGGGCGATCGTGTCGGCCTTCAGGGAGGTGGTGAAGTAGACGAAGACCTTCTCGATCTGGAAAAGCCGCAGGATCGCCTCGTTCGAGATCGACTCGTGCAGCTCGTCCTCGATCGCCGTCGTCCGCGCGTGGATCTCGTTGATGTAGCGCAGGAAGAGCACGCCCGCGTGCCACAGGAGGCGGAAGGCGAAGCGGTAGGTGTCGGACGGCGGGCAGACGCGCCGGATCTGGTCGAGGAACGCCGTCGTCACCGGCGTCTTCACGCTGCACACGGTGATGACCGTGTGCTGGTAGAGGATGATGCCGAGCGGGACCGTGCGATAGGGCACGACCTCCGCCTCGTCCGTATCGACGTCGATCGTCGGCACGTGCACGATCAGGAGCGACGCCTCGTCCTCCCAGTCGAAGCGCGGACGTTCGCCGGCGTCCAGGGGGTCGGTCAGGAAATCGCGCGGCACCTCGACGTGCGACAGGACCGACTCGAGTTCGGTCGTCGACGGCTCGGCCAGGTTGATCCAGCAGGAGGGCGCGAACTCCGGCGCCTCCCGCAGTCCCCCGTTCTCCCACCTGTAGATCGTCATCATGGCCGCGCTCCCGGACGGATCTTCAGCCCAGCTGCGAAAGGAAGCGAAGGTCGTTCTCGTACAGCCAGCGGATGTCCGGAATGCCGTACTTGATCATCGCGATGCGCTCGACGCCGAAGCCGAAGGCGTAGCCGGAGACCTGCTCCGGGTCGTAGCCGACGTGCCGGAAGACGCGCGGATCGACCATGCCGGCGCCCGCGACCTCGATCCAGCCCGACTGCTTGCAGACGCCGCAGCCCCGGCCCTTGCAGACGTGGCAGGTGAAGTCAACCTCGACGGACGGCTCGGTGAACGGGAAGAAGTGCGGCCGGAAGCGGACCGTGACGCCGTCGCCCATCATCTCCTTCGCGAAATACGCCAGCACCGACTTGAGGTCGGCGAGCGACACCGGCTTCTGGGGCAGCGTGTCGACGTAGAGGCCCTCGATCTGGTGGAAATTCGCCGAGTGCGTCGCGTCCGTCGTGTCGCGGCGGTAGGTGCGGCCGGGACAGATCACGCGGATCGGCGGCCGGTTGCCCATCATCGTGCGGATCTGCACGGGCGACGTCTGCGTGCGGAGCAGGCAGTCGTCGCCGAACCAGAAGGTGTCGGTGCGGTCCTGCGACGGATGGTGCGGCGGCGTGTTCAGCGCCGTGAAGTTGTTGAAGCGGGTCTCCAGCTCGGGCCCGTCGGCGACCGTAAAGCCCAGCCGGCCGAAGATCTCCGCCGTCTCCTCGATGACGCGGGAGAGCGGATGCCTGACGCCGATTCCCCACCAGCGCCCCGGCAGCGTCAGGTCGGCCTCGACCGCCTTTTCGCCCGCCGCCGCGCCGCCCTTGGCGCCCAGCGCCGCCTCGACCGCCGCCTTCCACGCCTGGACGGCCTTGCCGAACGCCGGACGCTCCTCCTTCGGGACGTCCTTCATCGCCCTGATGAGCGCGGGAATCGCGCCGTTGCGCCCGACGTACCGGACACGCAGCGCCTCCGTCGCCGCCGCATCCGCCGCCGCGGCGATTTCCCCAAGGCTCACGGCCTTCGCCTGTTCGAGTTCTGCCAAAGTCATCGCAATGCCCTCTCTGAAAGCTTTCGGCGGATTATACCATAATGCGACTAAACGCGGCAACCGGCCGCCCCGGGGTCCCCAGAAACACAAGGCGCGGGCCTGGACGCCCGCGCCTTTCCGCTTGTCGCCGAAGCGACGGCTTAGCCGAGGATCGCGTCCTTGAACGCCTTGCAGGCGACGATCTTGGCCACCTTCTTCGCCTTGATCTTGATCGTCTCGCCGGTCGCCGGGTTGCGGCCGGTGCGCGCCGGGCGCTTCACGAGCTTGACCTTGCCAATGCCGGGAAGCATGATGCCCTTCTCTTCCTGCTTCGCGCCCTTGACGGCGATGTCGATGAGCTTCTCGTAAACGGCAACGGCCTGCTTCTTGCTGATCTGGCCCGCCTCGGCGAGCGCCGCCATGATACCGCTCTTGGTGGTCGGAATGATTTCCTTCTTAGCCATCTTCTTGATCCTTTGTTTTGTCGCTTGTAGTGATCACGCGGGAACGCTCCCACATGTCTGACGCGTAATTTACACTATTTTGCCGGGTTTTGCAAGGGGGAGAGCCGACATCGCCTACGGAAGGGTGCAACGAGATTTTTATGCAGGGTCAACGGTGTTATGGCTGATGTCATGCCGCGCAATCGACCTGGGGCAGGTCCTTGACGAGGTAGTGGAAGAACTCCTCGAGCCGGTTTGACTTGTAGAGCGTGCGTAGCGGGAGCAGGGCCTTTGCGCCCTTGAGCGACCAGATCATCCCCGAGCGTTTGAACCGTTCCCCGATGACGGCTTTGCATCCGCTTTCGATGACGCCCGAGCCGATGAACCATCCGTTGGCCCGGTACTCGTCGTATTTCATTCTGCCGACGTTGCTGCGGTAGTATTTGTATTCCCTCATCGCGTCCTTGCCGAGTTTGTCCTTGAGGCTCTTCCGGATGTAGTCGAGGACGCCTTGTATTTTCCCTGCCCTGATGCGCCCGGACCAGCACCGGTGCCGGTACTTCCACTCCTTTGAGCCTTCCCTGATCCCGAGCCCGAGCATCAGCGGCTTGAGGTGTTCGACGGCGTGGTAGACGTCGAGGATCTCGATTGCGAAGGGAAAGTCGCTCTCGTGGATCGAGTGCAGCCATTTGCCCCCGTCGGTGATGTACAGGACCGTCTCCGGAAGTTTAGCGAATCGCCTGTCGAACTCCTTCCTCAGGTATTTGCCGAACTTCGCCCGCCTGTGCGTCGTCGCGACATAGGTCGTCGTGTCGAGATTCCGGTGCGGTTCGTTGCCGCCCGTCTTCGAGGCGATGAAAACGGCGCCGAGCTTTACCTCCCGCGTCTTGGCTCTTCCGTCCTTTCCCTTCGCCCCACGCAGGCATTCCCTGCGCATGGGCATTCCGGTTCCGTCCGCCATGACGCAGACGGTCTTCGCGGCGAGATCTTCCGGATTCCCGCCCCCCACGGTGGCGTTCCTCGAGAATTCCGACGAATCGTCGTGTCGCATGCCCACGACCTCGCGAATCGTGTCTGAGGATATCCTGAATGCGTGGTTCCTGGAGAAGCCGTCGGCGGCGTCCCCGTACGGATGGCTGACGGCGTAGCGCACCATCTCGTTTGCCGCGGCGGGCGTGTATCGCCCGACGAGTCCGAGCCTGTCGTCGAAAGGATAATGCCCCTTGCGGCTGTCCGCGTTCCAGTAGTAGGTGCGCCTGATCTCCGGGAGTTCGCCGAAGAGGGTGACGATCCTCTTGCCGTGGTTCCCGGCGTTGCGTTCGTCGGGTTCCGGCTCGTAGTCCTTGGCGGTCGCGGCTCCCGCGGCGAGCAGTTCCGCCATGAGCTCGCGGCAGAGCCCGTTCATGTCGTCGAAGAGCGTCTGTTCGAGCTGCGAGGTGCAGGCGATGCCGTCGCGCTCGATCGACGTCGCCGCGGCGTCGACCACGGCATGGATCTTCGCCGCTCCCCTCAGGACGAGGTGCGCGAGCTTTTTTTTAGAGCGGACGATTGCTCCACCAGGAACTTGGTGTCTGCTTCCGAAAGCTCGAGGACAAGATCCTTGAGCTTTTTGCCGGAAGCGAGGGCGTTCTTGAATTCGGTCACCATGCCGACGGGGATGGCCTTCGAATGGTTCTTGCCGTTGAGCGTGTACTGAAGATTGTAGTAGACGGCGGGCGGCCCGTTCTTGCGCGGACACCTGTACGACGAGATGGTTCCCTGGATGGAGGGCGGGAGTGCGGCGATCTCGGCGAGGATTTCTGCGCGAGAACGTGCCTTCTTCGATGATTTGTTTTGCATACATATATTATAGTATATGCAGATTGGAAAAGCAACTGGAAAATTGAGGGTGTCTGCATAAATTTCCCGTTGCACCCCCTACGGAACCGGGAAGCCGGCGACGAGTTCGGCGGCCTCGCGCTTCACGCGCGCCTGGACCTCCGTGTTCGCGATGTCGTCCAGCACGTCCGCTATCCAGGCGCCGATCCGGGCCATCTCCGGCTCCTTCATGCCGCGCGTGGTCGCCGACGCGGCGCCGACGCGGATGCCGGAGGTCCGGAACGGGCTTTCCGTGTCGAACGGAATCGCGTTCTTGTTGACGATGATCCCGGCCGCGTCGAGCGCGGCGGCCGCGTCCTTGCCGGTGATGCCCTTCGAGCGCTTGACGTCCACGAGGAAGAGGTGGTTGTCGGTGCCGCCGGAGACGATCCGGTAGCCGCGCTCCTGAATCGTCCTGCACATCGCCGCCGTGTTCTTCACGACCTGCTGCGCATAGTCCCGCTTCTCCGGCAGCATCCACTCGCGGAACATGACCGCCTTTGCGGCGATGATGTTCTCCAGCGGGCCGCCCTGCATGCCGGGGAACACCGCGCTGTCCAGCGCCTTCGCCCACTGCGCCTTGCAGAGCACCATGCCGCCGCGCGGACCGCCCAGCGTCTTGTGCGTCGTCGTCGTGACGAAGTCGGCGTAGGGGACGGGCGACGGATGCGCGCCGCCCGCGACGAGGCCCGCGATGTGCGCCATGTCAACCATCATGATGCAGCCGGCCTTGTCGCAGATCTCGCGGATGCGCTTGAAGTCGATGATGCGCGGATAGGCCGACGCGCCCGTAAGCAGGATCTTCGGCTTCACCTCCAGCGCCTGCCGCTCCATCGCGTCGTAGTCGAGCATCTCGGTCTGCGGATCGACCGTGTACGGCACGATGTTGTAGATCTTGCCCGAGAAGTTGACCGGCGAACCGTGCGAGAGATGGCCGCCCTGGTCGAGCGAGAGGGACATGATCGTGTCGCCCGGCTTGATCGTCGCGAAGTAGACGGCCATGTTCGCCGCCGAGCCGCAGTGCGGCTGGACGTTCGCGTGCTCCGCGCCGAAGAGCTGGCACGCGCGCGTGCGGGCGAGTTCCTCCACCGCATCGACCGGCAGGCATCCCGAATACCAGCGCTTCCCCGGATAGCCCTCGGCGTACTTGTTCATCAGCACCGAACCCGCCGCCTCGCGGCAGGCGCGGGACGAGGTGTTCTCGGACGCGATCAGGTTGATCTCGGCGTCCTCCTGCTTCGTCTGCGCCTCGATGGCCGCATAGACCTCGGGATCGTCGCGCATCAGGCCCGAGCAGTCGGAAAGGCGCTGTGCGCGCTCGAGCTTCCAGCGGCGGCGCACGTGGCGGGCGTCGTTGTCGGTCGGCGTCGCGACGAAGGTCGTGACGATCTCGACCGCCGTCTCCGGCGCAAGCGAATCCGCCCCGAGGCAGCAGACGTTCGCGTCGTTGTGCCGACGCGTCAGCGCCGCCAGGTCCGGCGTCGCGCAGACCGCCGCCCGCACGTTCTGGAAGCGGTTCGCGGCCATGGACATGCCGATGCCCGTGCGGCAGACGAGGACGCCGAAGTCCGCCTCGCCCGACGCGACCGCCTTCGCGACGGCGACCGCATAGTCGGGAAAGTCGCAGCTCGCCGCGTCGGCAGGACCCAGGTCGGCGACCTCGTGCCCGCCCGCAAGCGCCTTGACCAGCGCGGCCTTCAGCGCAACGCCGCCGTGATCGGAACCAATGGCAATCTTCATCTGATGCTCCTCGTTAGGATAGGTGAAATCGTAAGCGTGTATTATACCACAACTCGCGGCCGGGGTGAGCGCCCGACGCCCAGGCGACAGACTGACGGGGATGGGAAGCCCTCGTCACGGCACCGTGGAGTAAGGGCAGGAACCGTTCCTCAGCGCAGGCCTACCTCATGCGCGAGACGGTCGAGATCGCGCTGCGTCGGATTGGCCCCCTCGCCCGCGACCGACAGCGTCTGCCAGCCGTTTGGCCCCTCGCTGTAGGTAAAGTCGTAGAACGGCGCCAGCGACCACTGTCCCCGGGCATCCATCAGGAACGCAAAGTTCTTGAGGTGGTCGTCGCGATTGTGTTCCAGGACATTGAGCGTCGTGCGCCGGAACAGTTCCTCCTTCGCCGCATAGTCGTGCGTCAGCGCGTCCGTCAGCTTGAACAGGAGCGCGTACTCGTCGCCCGGTATCCGGAAGTCCGCATGGAGCAGCCCGGCCGCCGACGCGACGTGGAGCCGTCCGCCGCCGTCCGTGCGGTCGAACCGCTTCGTCGCGAAGAAACTGCCGGCCCTCGTCTCGATGAGCCGGCTGGGCATCATCCGAACGCCGGCGGCGAGGGCCTTTTCGTAATAGCGGTATTCCCGAAGCCCCGCGTCCGGGCCGTCCCGTCGCGGGTTGAACTTGACCATCCAATGCTCGAAGCCCGGCGGCAGCACGTCGCGCTCGGCGCAGACCTCGCCCGTTTGCGGATTGAAGCCGACGAACGCCTTGGGGCGCGCACCGCCGGAGCTGCCGCCCGCGCGGCGGACTGCCGGCAAAACGTCCTCGGCCTTTCCCGCGTCAAAGTCCATGGCCGACTGCGCGAGCGCGGCCAGATCGCCGAAGTCGATCTCGCTATCCACCGGTTCTTCCGGCTCGTAGGCGAGAGCGCCGCGTCCGTTCGTCCCAACGCAGGCCAGCCGCTCCAACACCGTCGGCAGGCGTCCGTACCGCCGACGATAGGCGCTGTCGACGAGACGCCGTCCCCATCCGTCCGGCAGCGAATCTTCAAAGACGCCGAACGTGTCCATGTTGCCGGACCGGTCGTACACGACGACGCCCCGCTGCGGCGGCAGGCGAAACGGCGCGATGTCGAGTCCCGTCGCGAGAAAGGCACGGTCATATTCGAAGGCCACGTCGCGCCCGAGGTCGAAGAGCGTGCCGACCCGAAGGCTTGCGTCGGGCGAGAAGCGCAGCGAGACCGTCAGCCGCATGGCTGCCCCCTTTTCATGCGCACGCGCAGGACGACCTTGCGGTGCGGCAGCGACGCCAGCGAAACGGGCACGGACGCCAGACGCTGCCGCTCCTTGAGGAAATCGCCGACTGCCTCCAGCTGGCGCAGGGCGAAAGCGATTCGGAAAAGCGCCGCCGTCGAAGCCAGCCCCGTCCTTTCCAATCGCGAAATGGTCGCCGCCGGTACCCCGCTTCGCCGCGCCAGTTCGCCCTGCGTCCAATTGACGCGCTGGCGTTCCGTGCGTAGCCAGCCGCCCAGCTGCGCAAGCGCATCCGCCGGGGTCGTCAGCGAAATCGAATCAAGAGCAACGCCCATGCCTTGTAGTTTACCACAACATATGAGTGATATCAACGGTAAATACATTTATCGCTCATATTATGCCGTTAACGCGAAGCCCCCGGCTTGCGCCCGGCGGGAGGTCAGTCCGCGATGGACACGGCGACGGTCGGTCAGGTTCGCTTTTCGAGCACGAGCGCCATGCCCTTGCCACGCGGCACGAAGGACACGGTCGCGCCGAGCCGGCGCGCGCGCTGGCGCATGCCTTCGAGGCCAAAGTGGCCCTCCCGGGCGCCGGGCGCCGTCGCCGGATCGAACGGTGCGCCGTCGTTGGCAACGCGCACCATCCAGCCGCCGCCGGGAAGCGCGTCGGACGAGATGGCGATCTTCTTCGCGCCGCCGTGCTTGACGGCGTTGCCGATCGATTCGCGCACGATCAGGCTGAGGTCCCGCATGGCGGCGGCGTCCATCGCCGCCGGCAGCCCCTCGAAACGGGTATCGACGCGATAGATGCCCTTCGTGTTCTCCTCGTGAGCGAGCTGGCGGAGCATCTCGGCGGGCGTCTGGCGCATCATGTCGTCGTTCTTCAGTCCCCACACGATGTCGCGGATCTCGCGCTTGGCCCGAACCAGCACGTCCTGCGCCTCCTTCAGCCGGTTGAGCTTCAGCAGCATGCCGGCGCCGACGAGATGCTGTTCGATCGTGTCGTGAATGTCGTCCGCCATCCGCTTGCGCTCGGCCATGATCGTCCGCGTCCGGAAGAGCCGCCGGCGCTGACGGACGATGACGACCACGAACAGGAGCAGCCCGGACGCCAGGACCGCGACCACGGCCACCACGATCTGCTCGGTCCGCCGGTCGCGGCGCGCGACGTAGTACATCAGGTCCGGTTCCAGCACGACGTCCCGCTCCCCGCCGGCGACGAGCTTCACGCCCATCACGTATCCCGCCCGGCCCAGCAAGGCGGACGGGTCGAGCATGAGTTCGGCGACGCCCGTCACCGACACCACGGGATGCGTCCGCTCGCAATCCGTCAGGAAGTCCGGCAGCCGGTCGATCATCACGTTGACGGGAACGCCGTCGACGCTGATGGCGAAGCCCCCGTCCGTCACGCCGATGGCACGCCCGCGGACCGTCACGCGCAGCCAGTTGACGCCGCCCCTGAGGGTCGGATCGACCAGCTCGTCCATCGTGGCCGGACGCGCGGCGGGCACGTCCGTGCGCCCGGAAGCGGACCACTGCTCCGCCCGGAACACGATGCGCCCGCCCTCCAGCGTCGGCGAACCGTACACGGTGACGAGGTCGCCGGGAGCGGGCCGCCGCCCCTCATGCAGGACCTTGAGCCCGTCGTCGCCGTTCTGCAGGTAGAACCGATCGTCCGCAACCAGCGTGACGACGCCGGAGACGGAATCCTCCTGCCGTCCCCGGCCCAGCGCCTCGGCGAGCTTGCCGACGACGCGCTCCCGGACGCCCGACAGGTAGGCACCGACGGTCGGCTCCGCGGCGAACGCAGAAGCCGCCAGCAACCAGGCCAGGGCCGCCGGGAGCAGCGCCTGCGGGGTACGGCCGTTCACGCTCCAACTCCCCGGGGAGGCCGCTTACGCCAGGCTCCGGTAGAGCCGTTCGATGTCCTTGACCGTAACGTCACGCGGATTGCCCGGACGGCAGGCGTCGGCATAGGCGGACTGCGCGAGGAACGCGATGTCCTCCCGCTTGAGCACGCCCTTCAGGTTCGTCGGGATGCCGACGTCCTTCGCCAGCTTCTCGACGGCGGCAATCGCGGCCTGGCGCGCCTTCGCGAGCGGCAGCTGCTCCGCCCCCTTCACGCCCATCGCAACCGCGATCTTGCGGTACTTGTCGCCCGTCTTCGCCGCATTGAACTTCATCGCCGTCGGCAGCAGGATCGCGCAGGCCTTGCCGTGCGGCATATCGTAGAGCGCACTCAGCCCGTGGGCCATCGCATGGTCGATGCCGAGGCCGACGTTGGAGAAGCCCATGCCTGCGATGTACTGGCCGAGGGCCATGCCGGCGCGGCCGGACGGCCGGTTGGCGACGGCGTCGCGCAGCGAGAGCGAGATGAGCCGGATCGCCTCAAGGTGCATCATGTCGGTCATCGGACACGCGGCCTTGGTGATGAGGCCCTCGATCGCGTGCGTCAGCGCGTCCATGCCCGTGAAGGCGGTGAGGCCCTTCGGCATCGAGCTCATCATGTCTGGATCGACGAACGCCACGACCGGAATGTCGTGCGGATCGACGCAGACGAACTTGCGCTTCTTCTCGACGTCGGTGATGACGTAGTTGATCGTCACCTCGGCGGCGGTGCCGGCGGTCGTCGGGACGGCGAAAATCGGCTTCGACGGGTGCTTCGTCGGGGCGACGCCCTCCAGCGAGCGGACGTCCGCGAACTTCGGGTTCGCCATGATGATGCCGACGGCCTTCGCCGTGTCCATCGACGAGCCGCCGCCGATGGCGATGATCGAATCGGCCTTCGCGGCCTTGAACGCCTTGACGCCGTCCTTCACGTTCTTGATCGTGGGATTCGGCTTGATCTCCGAATAGACCGCGTACCGGACCTTCGCCTGGTCGAGCAGGTCCGTCACCTTCTTCGTGACGCCGAACTTGATGAGATCCGGATCGGAGAAGACGATCGGCTGCTTGAGCCCGCGGTTCGCGAGTTCGGCGACGATGGCGCCGATGGCGCCGGCTCCGTGATAGGACGTTTCGTTGAGGATGATGCGACTGACCATGTCTGTGTCTCCTTTCGGTGGTTTGGCTCCGGCTGCCGATCCGCGCTACTTCCCGGTGCGCTTCATCGTGTAGCCGTTGAACCTGCGCGTGTTGTAAAGCGGCTGCCGCTCGTCCACGGGCAGGCCCATGGCCTTGCGGATCGCCAGGAAGTCCCGGACCGACTCCGGCCCGACCTGCTGGAGCTTCGCGCCGTGGCCGGACGCGAGCAGCAGCACCTGGCAGAACGCATCGGCGTTCTCGGCGAACCATTCGGCCTCCTCGATGTCGCGCGCGCCGCAGACGATGCCGTGGTTCTCCATGAACACGACGTTCGAGCGCTTCGACATCGCCGCGACGTTGGCCGCGACCTCGTCCGTACCGGGCGTCCCGTAGGGCGCGAGCGGAATCTGGTTGAAGAAGATGTCGGCCTCGGGATTGATGCCGTTCGGCGGCACCTGCCCTGCGAAGACGAAGGCGTTGCAGTGCGGCGGGTGGCAGTGCACGCAGGCGTCCCAGCCCGCGGTCTTCATCATCGCGATGTGCACCTTCACCTCGCTGGTGCGCGGGCGGTAGCCGCAGAGCTGCCCGGCGTTCATGTCGACGAGGCAGATGTCCTCGCGCTGCATGAAGCCCTTGCAGCACAGCGTCGGCGAACAGAGGACCAGGTCCTCGCCGACGCGCACCGAGAGGTTGCCGCCGTTGCCGTCGGTATAGCCCCGGCCGTAGATGCGGCGGCCCATCTCGCACATTTGGTCCTTGACCCGGTTGATGGCCGGCGAAGCGAAGAACTTGTCCAGCTCCCGGCGTGTCTTGGGCTGCGGGCCCCGTCTCCAGTCGTACGCCCGGTTCACGAGCGGAGGGTTGATGTAGAGTTTCTTGTCCATAAGCTAACTGCGGTTGGGATGAAGGGAAAGCCGAGGAGCAGGCGGGTCACCGGACGATGGCGGCGCGGGCGGACGCCAGGTCGGCGAACTCGCCGCCGGCGATCATCTGCACGATCAGGTTGCCGATGGCCGTGCCCTCGACCGGACCGGCGAACACCTCCAGCCCGGTCGCCTCCGCCGTGAGGGCGTTCAGGTAGAGGTCGCGGCAGCCGCCGCCGACGATGTTGACGGAGGTGTAGCTCACGCCCGTAATTTCGGACAGGTTGCGCACCTCCCGCGCATAGCACTCGGCGAGGGACTTGTAGACGCACTGCATCAGTTCGCCGATGGTGGCCGGCGGGCGCCCAGTCGCCGCCGCGGCGGCGCGGACCTCGCCGATCATCGACGCCGGGTTCATGAACCGCTGGTCGTTGACGTCCACTCGGACGGTGTAGTCGTTCGCGCCGCGCGCGACGTTCGACAGCTCGGCAAAGGAGTACTCGTGGCCGCGCCGGTAGTCGGACAGCGTCGCCAGCGCCTCCCGCGTCTCCCGGCCGTCCTTCCCCTCGACGTAGCTCGCGCCGTTCAGCTCGCGGCGGATGGACTGGATCATCCACAGGCCCATGATGTTCTTGAGGAAGCGATAGCGCGCCCAGGCGCCGCCTTCGTTCGTGAAGTTCGCCTGGCGCGCGGCCCGGGTGACGATCGGCCGCTCGCTCTCGACCCCGAGCAGCGACCAGGTGCCGCTCGACAGGTAGACGGCCCGGCTGTCGCGCGCCGGCACGGCAAGATAGGCCGAACCCGTGTCGTGCATGGCCGGCAGGACGACCTTGACGCCACGGTACTCGCCGACGGTCGCCCCCGGCATCTCCAGCTTGCCGAAGATCCGCTTCGGCAGGCCGAGCCGCTCGATGAGCTCGAAATCCCAGTCGCGTTTCTTCACGTCCAGCAACCCCGTCGTGGACGAGTCGGTGTACTCGTGGACGATGTTGCCCGTCAGCCGGTAGTTGACGTATTCGGGAACCGTCAGGAAATGCGCCGCCCGCTCCAGCTGCTCGGGATGCTCCCGCTTGAGTGCCCAGAGCTGGTAGATCGTGTTGTAGCTCGCCTTCTGGAGCCCGACCCGGCCGTAGAGGTCGGCGAAGGAGATCACCTCGCGCTCGATCTCGGCGTCGGCGCCCGCCGTGCGCCCGTCGCGGTAGGCGACCGCATCGCCGCACCGCTCGCCGCGCTCGTCCAGCAGCACGAAGTCGACGCCCCACGTGTCGAGGCCGATCGACGCCAGCTCCGTCTTCGCCATCGCCACGCCGATGCCCTCCTCGACCGAGGCGACGAGCCGGTCGATGTCCCAGCAGTCGTGCCCGTTCCGGCGGACCTGCGAGTTCTCGAAGCGGTAGACTTCCTCGAGGACGATCTTCCCTCCCGCGACGCGGCCGATGATGTGACGGCCGCTGGACGCGCCGATGTCGATGGCAAGGTAGCTGTTCATTGACGACATTATACCATAAGCCACCGGCAAGTCTCCACTACCGGCGGGCCATTTTCCAGGCTTCGACAATCGTGTGGTACTTGACCAGCAGGTTATCGACATAGAAAGGCTCCTGCTCGCCGCGCTTCAGCCAGCCGAGATACTGGCGCACCACCTGGCTGAAATGCGCCTCGTGGCCGACGTCAAGCGTCTTCGGATAGGCGATGCGCCAGACGCCCGCCTCGTCCGTCGCCAGCGCCGCCAGCCCGGCCCAGGTGTGCGCCAGCCGGCGGAGCGCGCCGTCAAGCGCGGCCTTCGTCCCGGCGGCATCGCCCCGCGCCCGGACGTAGAGCACCGGCTTGTAGCCCTCCTTCGCGCCCTGACGGATGAAGACCTCGGCCTTGGTCCCGCGCATCAGCGAATAGTGCGTGTCGCCGGTTCCCGCGGGCGCCCTGAAGTTCCAGACGACGGACACCTTGCAGCAGACGCCCCGGAGCCGCCAGGTGAATTCGCCGTTGGCGAGGCACGCGAGCGGCGCGTCGATCGTCTCGCCCGTCGAGAGCCGAAATTCCTCCGGACTGATCACCGTCGGCCAGGTCCGCGCCGAGACGATCTCGACGTCGTCCTTGGCGAGCCGCACGCCCGGGAACGTCTCCCACTGCACCATGTCCACGAGATGCGTCGTCACGTCGGCGATGCCCTCGCCCTGCACGGCCGTGTCGTAATACCAAACGGGACGCCGGAGCGGCGTGCCGTTCACGAGCTTGCAGAAGTGATGCACCGAGACCTTCGTGACGGCCGGGTCCTCCGGCGTCCCCCGCTCCTGCTCGCCGTAGAGCGCGCGGTCCCGGGCGAGCTCGCGCTGGAGCATCGTCGTGATCTCGTTGCGCTCGGTCATGATGTCCGCAAACAGCAGGCCCCGCGACTGCGCCAGGCGCGCGGCCCGCTCGGTCGCGGCGAATACCTCGGGCGTAATCGCCATCGGCTTGTCGGCCAGCACGTGACACCCCGCCTCCACCGCCGCCAGCGCATACTCGCCCTTCCGGTCGTTCCTGCCCGCCAGGACGACAATCGGGTCGCTGCCCAGCTCGCCCGCCGCCGCCGCCCGGCGAAACGCCCCCAGGCAGTCGGCGTTCGTGGTCACCGTCTCGCGCCAGGCCGTCGGATGCTCCGCCCGCCGGTTGAAGGCCGCGACGAGCTCCAGATGGCGCGCGAGCTCGGGCCCCTCCGGCGCGAAGACCCGCGCGTCCGGCGCGACCTCGGGATAGCTGCGGTTCTGCACCAGCGCCGCATGGAAATGCCCCGGATCGATGGTGACGAAGTGCGCCGCCGGACCGGCGGAGGCGGCGCACGCCGCCGCCAGGCCGAGCGACAATCTGCGGATTTCCCCGTTCATCTCCCCCTCCGCCGCCGGGCTGCCGCGACCGGCGCCAGCCGCCTCAGCGCCGCAGCAGCACGTCCCGCTCGTACTTCCGGACGGCCTCGAACCACTCCTCGCCGGCGGGAACGCCCATGCGCCGGCAGAACTCCGCCCAGACAGGCTCGAACGGATAGTTCTTGTACTCCTCCTGGAGGACGAGCTGCGCGGTGAACTCGCCCGCGTCCTGCAGCGCCCTGAGCTGCGCATGCGGCGTGAGCATCGCCTTCAGCAGCTCCTTCTGCAGGTTGCGCATGCCGAGGACCCACGCCGCGACGCGGCAGACGGACGCGTCGAAGTAGTCGAGCGCGATGATGAAGTTCTCCGGCCCCATCCGCACGATCTCCTGCGCGGCGGCGCGGAGGTCGTCGTTCTGGCGGATGACGTGGTCGGAGTCCCAGCGGACCGGACGCGAGATGTGGAACGCGACCTTGCCGAAGAACATCAGGAACGAGCTGATCTTGTCCGCCACGTTCTCGGTGAGATGGAAGTGGCCCATGTCCAGCAGCGCGAGGATCTTGCGCGACTGCGCATAGCCCATCACGAACTCGTGGGAGTTCACCGTATAGCTTTCGACGCCGATGCCGAAGAGCTTCGACTCCAGGAACGGGATGACGCGCTTCCGGTCGTACTTCGCGCCCCGGAAGATCTTGTCGAGCGAATCGGCCATGCGCTGCCGCGGCCCTAGGCGGTCGCTCGGCTCGTCCTTGTAGCCGTCGGGACACCAGAAGTTGATGCCGCAGGTGGTCTTGAGCTCCTTCGCGAAGTAGTCCGCAATCTCCAGGCAGCGCCGGCCGTGCTCGATCCAGAACTTGCGGATCTGCGGATCGGGCGAGGAGAGCGTCAGCCCGTCGACGACCTTCGCGTGCGAGAAGAACGTCGGGTTGAAGTCGAGGCCGATGCCGACCCGCTTCGCCCACGCCACCCACGGCGCGAAGTTCGCCTTGGCAAGCCGGTCGCGGTCGGTCACCTTGCCCTCGTGGATGCCGTAGCAGGCGTGGAGGTTGAGCCGGTGCCGGCCGGGGATGAGCCCGAAGGCGAACTCGACGTCGGCCATGAGCTGTTCGGGCGTCGTCGCCTTGCCGGGATAGTTGCCTGTGGTCTGGATGCCGTTCGACGCGCCGCCGACCGACTCGAAGCCGCCGACGTCGTCGCCTTGCCAGCAGTGCATCGAGATCGGCAGTTTCGCGAGTTCTCCGATCGCCAGTTCCGTGTCCACGCCGATCTTGGCGTACTTCCTCTGCGCCGCCTTGTAGCTCATGGTTCCCCCGTTTCCGTTCGTTGCCGGAACCGCCCCCGACCGGAGGCCGCCCCGCGCCAGCCTGCCGCCCGGCGGAGAATCCGCCTGCGGAGCAAAGCCGGCAACCGCCGAAATCATACCATATCCGACCGCCGGACGCAACCGCCGTCAGACGTACGGCCACTCGACGAGCGCTCCGGCCCAGGTGAGCCCCGAGCCGAAGCCGGCGAGCGCCAGCCGCATGCCGTCCTTGAGCGCACCCTCCCGCGCGGCCCGGTCCAGACAGAGCGGAATCGAGGCCGACGAGGTGTTGCCGACCGTCTTCAAGTTGGTGTAGAACCGCTCCATCGGCAGCTTCATCCGCCGCGCAACCGCGTCGAGAATCCGGACGTTCGCCTGATGCGCGAAGACCAAGTCCAGCGCCTCCGGCTCCACGCCGGACTCGTGGCAAAGCGCACCAAGGATCTCCGCCAGCTTCCGGACGGCGAAGGTGAAGACGGCGTGCCCGTCCATCTGCAGATACGTCATGCCCGCCGGACCGGCGGGCGCATGCACGGGATCGGCCGTCGGGAAGCAGCGTGCGCCGCCCTCCCGGCGGATGAGCGCCGCGCCCGCCCCGTCCGCGCCCAGCAGCGAGCGCACGAACGGCGGCGCCTCGCCCGGGACCGCCTCCAGCACGACGGCGCCGGCGCCGTCGCCGAACAGCATCGCGTTCGAGCGGTCCGTCCAGTCGATGTGCCGCGACAGGATTTCCGAGCCGATGACGAGCGCCTTGCGGGCGGGATGCGCCAGCAGGTAGCACTTCGCCGTCTCCAGACCGTACACGAACCCCGAACAGGCCGCCGACAGGTCGAACGCTGCGGCGTTGGCGCAGCCGAGCTCAGCCTGCACCAGGCAGGCGGTCGAGGGATAGTTCGAGTAGTCCGGCGTGGTCGTCGTCAGGACGATGAGGCCGATGTCGGCGGGATCCGCCCCCGCCGCCGCCATGGCCGCACGGGCCGCGGCGGCGCCCATCGTGGCCGCGCTCTCCTCCGGCGCCGCGACGTGGCGGCTGACGATGCCGGTATGCGAGTAGATCCACTCGGCCGTAGACTGCAGCTGCGACACGATCTCGTCGTTGGTCACGACGCGGGCAGGCAGATACGAGCCGGTTCCGGCGATTCTGACCGTCATCACGCTTCCTTCCGCGCGACGCAGAAGATATCCGCCTCGACCGCCAGTTCGCCCGCCACGAGCCCGCGCACGTGGAACTTCGCCATGCCCCGCGCGAGGCGCAGCACCTCGGCATGCGTCTCCAGCCGGTCGCCCGGACGGACCGGACGGCGGAAGCGAACCTTGTCCGCCCCGGCGAAGAGCAGAATGTCCGAAGTCCGCGCCACCTCGCCCTCGCGCTGCGAGACGAGCACGCCCGCCGCAGCCGCCTGCGCCATCGCCTCCAGCAGAATCACGCCCGGCACAATCGGAAAGCCCGGGAAATGCCCGCGGAAGAAATCGCGCTCCGCACCGAACGTCACCTCGCCGACCGACTCGCTCGACGAATGGGAAACCAGCCGATCCAAAAACAGGAACGGATCCCGATGCGGCAAGATGTCCACGCCCTTCATGTCAACCGTCTTCGTCATTCTGCAAAACCTCCGTATGCGGCGGTATTATAGCATTTTTACCGGACACATTGTGACACAATCCGCACATCTGTCTCAATGGGAAAGTCGCAATATCCTGTGGCGCAGTTTCAAAGCGGGGAAAAGGGACGTCGCAAAGGACGCAAAGAGGTGTGGACGCGCTTCCACGTGCCAGCCGGGTGTTTTGGCCGCAAAGAACGCAAAGAGGCGTGGACACGCTTCCACGTGCCAGCCGGGTGTTTTGGCCGCAAAGAACGCAAAGGACGCAAAGAGGTGGTGGTGTAAGATAATGTCATCACGGCAGTGAAATTACATCCTTCACATTCTCCGCATCCTCCGCATCCTTTGCGCTTTCGAATCCTTTGCGTTCTTTGCGTTCTCTGCGGCTAAAATATATCTCTTCCTCCAAGCCAAAGCGCAATCCATGCCAACAAGGCGGTACCTGGCAAGTCAGCCGTTTTTTTTTGTTTGGCCGCAAAGAACGCAAAGATCGCAAAGAGGTGGTGCGGCAAACAATGCTAATGTCATCACGGCAGTGAAATTACATCCTTCACATTCTTTGCATCCTCCGCATCCTTTGCGCTTTCGAATCCTTTGCGTTCTTTGCGTTCTCTGCGGCTAAAATATATCTCTTTTTGCGGCTAGAACATATAAGGTCAGGTGCGACGCGACGCGAATGCCGTCGTCCGAATCGTCGGCGGAATCGATGCCAGCAGGCATTGGCCCAACCGCCCCGCCACGGCGTGAGGTCACGCCGGGTACTA
>JBJEWA010000139.1:0-25642 GCA_051884805.1 Kiritimatiellia bacterium
CTAAACGGCCAGGTTTCTCCGCCGCCACTGCCCACTTACTTCTTCAATCGACTTTCGAAACTAACTTAAAGATTACCCCTTTCCGAGTTGTTGGCCCTTCGGCGGTTATGCTATAATTCCCAACCGCGAGCGAGGAGTGTTAGGGTATACTAGGGACTTAGGGTATACCAGGGACATAGTTATAGCGGAGGCGAGATGGAATCCAAAAAGGAACAGCAGGTGTCGTTTCGGAAAACTGCATGGGTATGCGCCGCATGGGGACTGTCCGCCTGCTGTCCGCTCGCAAGGTGCGTGGCCGACAATCGGGTTCCCGGGGTGCCGCCGCCCATCGATGCGGCGGTGGTCGAGGCGCGTCCGGGCTACAATTCGTGGCCGATGCTCCAGAATGTCGGTGCGCGCCTCGTGTGCGTCTATTCCCGCGGTCGGCGCCATACCATCCACGAAGGGGAGCGGGATGCCGTGGCCCGCTTTTCCGACGACAACGGCGCGAGTTGGTCGGCGCCCTGTCCGGTCGCCGCGCGCGCGGCGGACGGCGAGGTCCCCATCGGCAAGGGCCTCGATTCGACTGGCGCGGCGCTCTTCTGGATTCGTTGCATCGGCCCGAACGGCACCCGCCATGAACTGCACCGTACGCCTGACGGCCAGGCCTGGCAACGGGTTGCGACGCTCGACGCGCTCAATCCGAACCCCATGCAGATCACCGACATTTTCCCGGTGTCCGGAGTCGGGCTGATGGCGTTCTGGTTCGCCACCGACTACAAGGAAGATGCGGCAACCTCTTCGTGGGGCGTGATGACGAGCCGGGACGACGGCCGCACCTGGCAGCAGCACCTGGCGGAAGCGCAGCTGCCGCTCGGGGAACTGCCGGCCGAACCGTGCGGCGTCTACCTCGGCGACGGCAGAATACTGGCGATTGGGCGCACCCAGGCGGCGGGCAACCAGTTCCAGCTCGTTTCCTCCGACTTCGGCAAAACCTGGCGGAAATTCCGCACCAACATCAGCGACATCAGCAGTTCCACCCCGAGCCTCGTCTACGACCGCGCTTCCGGCATCGTCCGCAACTACTACTACTGGCGCGGACATCGCCAAGTGAGGCTGCGCACGGCTGACGCCCGCATGGTTTTCGACCATCCCTGCGCCTGGGGCGACGCCGTCAAGGTCGCCGACGGCAATGAGACCGAGGTGCCGTGGGATGCCGGCAACGTCAACGTCGCCACCACGGCCTTTGGCGATTTTGCCGCCTATTATTCCGGCACCAATTCCCATATGACCTGCATCTACGTCAAGGCGCTGCCCCGCAAGGACGTCGGCAGATAAGGCGTACAAGCAAAGGAATACCATGCAACCGAACACGCTCAGAACCGCCGTCGGATGCGTTTTGGCGGCGTCCCTCCAAGGCGGCGCGGCGCTCGTCGCGCACGCCGACGCCGGCGACTTCACGCCCATGGCCTATGCGGAGGGCGAAACGGCGGTCGATACGCTGTCCGCCCCCGAACGCCTCGTCACCAATCCCCTTGAGCTCGCCTATGACGGCGCGTGGGCTGCGTCTGGCGCGGCGGCGGGCGGGCTTCGCCTTGAGAGCGCGGCACTGGACGCGGCGGCGGAGCTCGTGTTTGCACCCGTAGCCATGCTGCCAACCACGGGCGGCACGTATTCCTACGCGCCGGAGCTCGCAACGGGCGCCTGCCGACGCCTGCGGCTGGTGGCCCTCGGCGAGAACGGCGAAGAGACCGTGATTGCCGAGACGGACGTCGCCTTTGCGGTGGCTGCCGGCGAAGGACCGGACACGGCGGTGGATACGTCCGAAAACAGCCTGCAACGCATGGTCGATGCGGGCGAGACGGCGCCGCTCGCGTACGACACCAGCTGGTTCGGCGATTTTGGCGGCGGCCGACTGCTGATGAAATTGAAGCGTGCCATGCTGGGCGATGCAACTGCCGTCGTCGAGAAGACGCTTCTGGACGAAGCCAATCCGGCGGTGGGCACGCTGCCAAAGCGATTGCCGCGCGCGTCGGGGACGTACACGCTTTCCCTCGTCTCGGTCGATGCGCAGGGGAATGCGCTCGCCGAAGCGCTGACGGTTGGCTATGTGCAGCCGTTGCGTGGGTTCACGCTGGTGGTGCGTTGATTTCAAGCAAAGGAACAAGAAAATGAAAAAACTGGTTTTGACGTTGTTGGCGGCGGCCTTTACCCTGGCCTCATCGGCGGAGACGGTTGCGATATCCGGCGTGTCGGCGCGCCAGCGCTGGCCGTGGAACAATCTCGTGGATGTCGATTTCACGCTTGCGGCGGACGCCGGCGCACTCTACCGGGTGGCGGTGGAGGCGAAATCCGCCGCGAAGGGCGCCACCTATCACGCCACGACTTTCGCGAACGATCCGGTGGCGAAGGCCGGGGCGAACCGCATCACCTGGGATTTCGGCGCGGACTATCCGAACCTGCGCGCCTCGGACATGAAGTTCGCCGTGGCGGTCGCGCCCTACACCGACTCTTCGGCGCCGCTTTACGTGGTGATCGACCTGTCGGCCGGGCCGGACGCCGCCTCCTATCCCGTGCGCTATACGTCGCAGGCGCCGGCGCACGTGCAGGGCGCGACGGACGAGAAATGCCAGACGACGGAGCTGTGGCTCCGGCGTGTGCGCAAGACCTCGCAACCGGAGCTGTTCTTCGGCTTCACCGAACCGTCAGCCGCGACCGACGGACGCTACTGGGGCGAAATCACCCACGACTACTACATCGGCGTCTTCGAAATGACGCAGGCGCAATACGCCCTGGTGACCGGCGAATACCCGAGCTACTTTGCGAAGGAAGACTGCCGCGCGTCACGTCCGGTAGAAAACCTCGTCTTCGGGTCGCAGGTCGCCGGCACGACGCACAACGTCCGCCTCGATCCGGCAGCGATTACGGCGACGAGTCTGCTCGGCAAGTTGCGCGCGAAGACGGGGCTGCCGATCAACGTGCCGACGCTGGCCGAAGCCCATTGGGCGGCGCGCGGCGCGCTCGTCGGCTATCCGGCGGTCGGTCGCGAACACTACTGGTATTATGTCAAGAACGGCGAGGGCTATCGCCAAACTGCGCTGAAGGAAATCGCGCGCTGCAAGGATAATTGCGGCAGCTACACCGGTCAGGCCGGCGGCACGGACGGCTACCTTTCCCGCAATACGGTCGATGATGCGACGGTCGCCACGGCGCCGGTCGGTGCTTATCTGCCCAACGAGCTCGGCCTTTACGACCTGATTGGCAACGTGACGGAATACACCGCCGAAAGCGCCAATGCCTGGTATTCGTCCCCGATGGGGCATTTTGCGGAGAAATTCCGCAGCGAGGACGCCACCCTCGGCATGACGGCGGCGAATCCGCTCAAGGACTATCTCGGCTACGACGCCCATACGGTCTATCAGACCGGCTACGGCCCGAGTTTCCGCGAAGGCGATTCGCTCTGGAACCTTTACATCGCCGAGTCGGGCAATTGGATTGCCCTGTGCAACTGGGGCGTGCGGGTGATGTTCCCGGTCGGAGAGTGACGATGCTGCGGCGTTCGTGGTGGCTGTCGGTGCCGGCGATGCTGTGCGCCGGCAGTTGCTTTCCGTCCGTCGGCGCCGGCCTTCAGGCGGCGACGGTGCGTTCGGATTTCGTCGGCCTGACGCCGCGCGGCAAGGCGTACGCGCCGGTCTGGACCGACGCCGACGCGTCCGTGCTCGCCGACCTGGACGAGTCGTGCGCGGCGGCGGCCGTCGCCGATTTTGCGTTCGACGGTTCGCGGCGGCATCCGGCCTGGCAGACGGCCAAGCCGGTCGGCGCGTTCGGCTGCCGCGACGCGCAGGGACGGCGCGCCGACTTTCCGGTGGCGTCGGACATCCGCCTGTTGTATTCGCCGACCGCGCTCTATGTCGGCGGCAGCGTCAGGCAGCCGATGGACAAGATGTTCGCGCAATTCGACCAGCACGATCTCGACATCTACGCCGACGACAACGTCGAGCTGTTTCTCTATCTGCGCACGGACGGTGAACCGCATCTCTACCAGTGGGTGATCAATCCGCTCGGTTCGGTGCTTGACGTCAAGGACGCGAACAAGGCCTATTGGACGGAGGGCGGCGAATTCAAGGCCGTGCGCGGGAAAGACGGCTGGACGTTCGAGATGCGCCTGCCCTATGCGGCGCTAGGCGTGGAGCGTCCGTTCCCCGACGACGTCTGGGCGGTGCGCCTCTGCCGCACCGTGCACGTGCCGCAGGCGGTCGGGCAATGGCCGTATCTCGCCTCGGGCGGCCACGGACAGAAGAAGAACTTCGCGCGGCTCTGCTTTGCGCCACCGCCCGGCACCGCCGGCGACGAGGTGCGGCGCGAAAGCGGGCGGATGCGCGCCGAGACGGCCCGCCGCCGCTTCTACCGCCGCTACCGCGCGGCGAAGCGCCGCTTTGAGGAAATCGCCGCCGGCGCCTCGCTGCTGTCGCTGGAGGTGCCCTGCTATGCCGAAGCGCGCGAAGGCGTGGAGCAGATGCGCTCGGCGCTGCGCGAATTCGAGACGCGGCATCGCGCGGCGCTGGCCGCCGGGCAGGCGGTCCCGCCCGACGCGGCCGCCGCGTTCTTCGCCGAATATGCGGGCTTCGAGCGCTTCGCCTCCGACCACGCCTATGTCATCTGGCGCGCCGACCCGTGGGCGAACGGAACGCCGGACGCCGTGCCGACGGCGGGCGAACGGCTCGATTCGCTGGCTTTCGCCCAGGCGGTCAACGAGCGCGAAGTCGCCTGTCTCTACGTCGCCGGCGTGTTGTGCGGTCCGCGCTACGAACTGCGGTTTTCGCCGCAAACCGTGCGCGACGGCGAACGCCATCTCGTCTTCGACCGCTTCGAAGTCTACCGCGAACCCTACGTGCGGGTCGAGAACGCCGAGCTGACCGCGCCGCTGCTACCGCTCGACGGCAACCTCGTCACCGTGACGCCGGGCTCCGCGCAGCGCGTGTGGATCACGCTCAATTCGCGCGGCGTCCGGCCCGGCGAATATGCGACCGCAATCCGGCTCAAGAGCGCCACCGAACGCCGTATCGCCGACCGCGTGCTGCCCGTCGCGGCGACCATCTGGGACTTCGAGCTGCCGGAGGCGCGCGACTGGCCGCTCAAGAGCTTCTTCTGGGGACCGCATATCGAGCATTACGACGAGACCCAGACCCTGAAACTGATGCACGACTACCATGTCGGCTACGCCTGGACCAAGGGAATGCTCTACCAGTACGGCCTAACCGACCTGGACTGGTATGCGCCGCCGCGCCGGAAGTTCGAGGAAGACTTCGATCCGGAACTGTGCCGCCACGCCAACGAGGAGTTTTTCCGCACGGCGCGGCAGCTCGACATGCGGGTGGTCTTCGGCTGGGGTACGCCCAAGTCGCCCCGATGGTTCCGGATGATGTCCGACCGCCTGCTCGGCATGGGCTTCAAATACGAAGACTTCATCTTCAAGTCGCTCATCAGCGACGAGTTCCAGGCCAAGGACATCCCGGTCGAGGCGCAGGCGCGCGAAGCGGTCTGGCAGAGCTGCACCAACTACTGGTTCCAGAACGTCTATCTTTCCACGCCGCCGCCGCAGGGCGCGACCATGGAGCAGATCGAGGCCGCCAGATTGCCGGAGTTCTACCGTCAGTGGATGGTGATCGACGGGCTCGTACGCGATCCCCAGCTGGGCCCGGACGTCATCCGCCGGCTGCGGGCCAAGGGGTGCGAGGTCTGGAGCTATCGTTGCGAACTCTACATGCAGACCCGCGACCTGCTCGACTACTACCGGCTATGGCTCTGGAACTGCTATCTGCTGGGCCTGGACGGCGCCGCCATGTGGTGCGCGACGGGCCGTCAGGGCGTGGACGGCTTCGATTCGCGCGACGGCTATGACGACGGCATCCTCTGGGAGGGGTTCCAGCGCCGGCAAGTTCCGACCAAGCGCTTCGAGGCCTTCCGCGAAGGTCTGGAGGACGTGGCCTACATGGCGCTGCTCGAACGGGTGGCGGCCGACGGCGGCCGGCGGGGGACGTCCGTCGCCGCCGAGGCGCGCCGGCTGCTGGACGGCCGGGCGGAGGTCGTCAGGCGGTCGTCCATGGCGGCGGTCCTGGCCTGGCGTCGCGCCGCCGGCGAGCTGCTGCATCGCACGGGCGCAGGCCGCGGCCGGTAGGCCCGATCGGCCATCGCCGCAAGCGGCCGGGCTTTGGTATAATACGCCCATGAAAAGCGAGGTCTGGTCGGTGCCGACGGCAGCAGTTGCCGCCGGCGTGGCGCTGTTGCTGACGGTCGGGTTCGGGGCGGAGCCGCCGGGCGCCGGGCCGGTCGGCGGCGGCGACGAGACGGCGCGTTGGCAGGCGGCGATCGATGCGGCGGCCGCGCGGGGCGGCGGACGGGTGACGATTCCCGGCGGGCGTCATCCGGTGGGGCAGCTCAACCTGCGCAGCAACGTCGAGCTGCATCTGGCCGAGGGCGCCGTGCTGGACGGCCTGGTCGGGCTCGAACACTACCAGGTGACGGAGCTGCCCTATTCCGAGGGGACGTGGAGCGCCGTCGTCTCGGCCATCGGGGTGACGAACGTCCAGGTGACCGGCCGGGGCGAGGTCCGGGGCAATGGCGACAAGTGGTGGCTGCCGCCGCCCGTGAAGCACAAGGGCTGTCAGGAGGGGCGCCGTGCGCGCGGGCTGTTCTTCGCCGACTGCACGGACGTGCGGCTGGAGGACTTCACCCTGCGCGACGCGGCCTGCTGGGGCGTCGTCCTCAAGCGCTGCGAGCGCGTGCGCGTCCTGCGCCTGACGATTGACAGCCACGCCAACATCAACAACGACGGGCTGGACATCGAGGCGCGCGACGTCGTGATCGCGGACTGCCGGATCGACGCCAGCGACGACGCCGTCTGCATCAAGTCCAACGACCCCGGCTACGTCGTGGAGAATATCCTGGTCACGAACGTGACGGCGCTTTCGCACTGCAACTCGCTGAAGCTCGGGACGGCGAGCCACGGCACCATGCGCAACATCCGCTTCGTCGACTGCCGCACCGGCAGCGGCACGCGGGACTTCCGCGACTGGCGTCCCGGCCGCGACGGCTGCTGGTGGGCGGCGAAGCCGGCGCGGTCGGACTCGTTCCCCGGCTCTACGCCGGGCTGCGCGCGCGCGCTGTCCGCAATCGTCGTGGAGAACGTGGACGGCGGCGTGGTGGAGGACATCTCCTTCGAGCGGATCGCGGTCGCGGGGGCGTATGTGCCGATCTTCATCCGCGGCGGGCGTCGCCGGTCGCGTGCGTGCAAGATTCCGCCGTCGGACCGGTGCATCTTCCGCAACGTCCGCCTTGCGCAGATCGCGGGTTCGGCCGAGTCCGCCGTGGCCAGCTCCATCACCGGCGTCGAGGCGTGCCGGGTGAAGGGCGTCAGCCTGCGGGACGTGCGCATCGTCTGCCGGGGCGGGGGCGAGACGGGCGCGGAGCGGACGCGGCCCGTCCCGGAGAAGGAAGGCGCCTATCCCGAGGCCAATATGTTCGGCGGCTGCCTGCCGGCCTACGGCCTGTACGTCCGGCACGTGGACGGGCTGCGGCTGGAGGGCGTGGAGTTTCCGCTGGCGCCGGGGACCTACGACCGCCGGCAGCCGGTGGTGCTCGACGACGTCACCGACGTGACGGTGGCGCCGTGACGGCGGCGGACCGGCTCCGCCCGCCAACATCGGCCCGGTTTTTGTTATAATGTCCGCCGTCATGGCCGAAGAGAACAAAGAGAAGCTGCTTGAGGTCGAAGAGGTCCGGCAGAAGATTGAAGAACTGAAGAAAAATGTCGCCGAAATGGCCGCCTACATCCGGATCGACGAGCGTCGCGCGAGGCTTGCCGAACTGGAGGAGAAGCAGGTGGCGGGCGACTTCTGGAACAATCAGTCCCAAGCGCGCGAAGTGATTGCGGCGACGAATGCCGAGCGGGCGTACGTCGTGCCGTTCACGGCGCTCACGAAGACGGTCGAAGACGCGGGCGTGATGCTCGAGCTGGCGGAGCTGGAGGAGGGCGTCGCGCAGCAGACGGCGCTCAAGGACACGCTGGCCGAGTGCGTCCGGGCCGACGAGTATTTCGGCAAGCTCCGGCTGCAGTCCCTGCTGGGCGGCAAGTTCGACCAGTGCAACGTCTTCGTGAAGCTGCACGCCGGCCAGGGCGGCACGGAGGCGTGCGACTGGGTGGCGATGCTCTACCGGATGTACCAGCGCTACGCCGAGAGCCAGGGCTGGAAGGTCGAGGAATACGACGTCCAGCCGGGCGAAGAGGCCGGCTACAAGGACGTCTACTTCAAGGTCGAGGGGCCGTATGCGTTCGGCATGCTCAAGGCCGAGCGCGGCATTCACCGGCTGGTGCGCATTTCGCCGTTTGACGCCAACAAGCGTCGCCAGACCTCGTTTGCCTCGATGGAGACGGTCGCCGAGATCAACGACGACATCGACGTCGAGATTCGGGACGAGGACCTGCGCATCGACACGTACCGTTCCGGCGGCGCCGGCGGCCAGCACGTCAACAAGACCGACTCGGCCGTGCGCCTGACCCACCTGCCGACCGGCATCGTCGTCGCCTGCCAGAAGGAGCGTTCGCAGCACATGAACAAGGAAAAGGCGATGAACATGCTGCGCGCCCAGCTGTACGAATACTACGAGGACCAGAAGAAGGCCGAGATGGACCGCTTCTACGGCGCGAAGTCCGAGAACGGCTGGGGCAGCCAGATCCGCTCCTACGTCTTCTGCCCGTACACGATGGTCAAGGACCTGCGCACCGAGTGCGAGACGAGCGACGTCAACGCCGTGATGGACGGCCACATCCAGCCCTTCATTGAGTCGTGGCTGCAGATGAAGGCTCGGTGAGGCCGGCGGCAGGGGGCCGGGAATGGACGAGCGGAATCTCTACGGGAAGGCGGTCGGCCTGAACCTGCGGGGGCGGCACCGGACCGTCGCCACCGCCTTCGATGCCGCGCTTAAGGACTTGCTGGCCGAGCGCAATCCGTTCTTCGATTCGCTGGCGGACCGCTGGCGGGCGCTCTTCCCGGACCTGCCCGCGCGGCCGGGGCGCTATGAGGACGGCAAGATCTTCGTCTACGTGAAGAACGCCCCGACCTCCTTCGTCGTGCGGCCGAAGCTGCGGGCGATCGCCGCCCGGCTGGCGCAGCTGCCGGGCGCGCCGGAGAAGATCGACCTCCGGCTGGAGATTCACGCGCAATGACGGGCTGTGCGGCATTGCTCCTGGCGGCGACCTTCACGCGGGCGATGGAGCGGGTCGTCTCGATGGATCCCGCGCAGGCGCGGTCGGTCTACGACTCCCATGCGGTGCAGTTGGTCTACGAACCGCCGCTGGCGATCGACTACCTGGCCCGGCCCTACCGGCTCGCGCCCGGCTGCTGCGAGCTGCCGACGGTCAGCGCCGACGGGCTGGTCTACACGTTCCGGGTCAGCCGCGCCGGGCTGACGGCGGCGGACGTCGTCGTCGCGCTCGAGCGCCTGCGCGATCCGTCCGAGGTCACGCCGAACGGCTGGATCGTGAAGGACGTCGATACGGTCCGCGCGCTCGATGCGAAGACCGTCGAGATCCGGCTCCTGCGGCGGTGCCACTTCTTTCCCTGGCTGATGGCGATGAGCGCCGTCGGCGTACGCGACGCGAACGGCGAAGGCTCCGGCCCGTACGCACTCGCCGCCTGGCGCAAGAATCACGAGATGGTCTTCCGGCGGAAGGCTGGGGCCGTCGGCGACGGGCGGGGCTTCGACGTCGTCCGCTACCTGGTCGTCGACGACGCGTCGACGCAGTGGCTGATGTTCCTGAAGGGCGAGCTGGACTTCCTCGGGGAGATTTCGCGGGACAACTGGGACGCCGTGGTCGGCGCCGACGGGCGACTCGACGCATCGCTGGCGCGGGCCGGCGTGACGCTGCATTCCATTCCAACGATGGAGGTGCTGCACGTCGGCATCAACATGCGCGACGCCGTGCTCGGGCCGAACCGCAAGCTCCGCCAGGCGCTGAACGCGGCGTTCGACTATCCGGCCTGGGAACGGTTCTGCAACGGGCGCATCCTGCCCTGTACGACGCCGGTGCCGCCGGGCGTCGAGGGCCGGCTGGAGACGCCGTTCGCGTATGCGTTCGACCTCGGCAAGGCGCGGCGCCTGATGGCCGAGGCGGGCTTCCCGGACGGCATCGATCCGCAGACGGGCCGCCGTCTCGTGCTGACGCTGACCATCGGGCGGGCCAGCCAGGAGAGCCGCGAGGCGGGCGAGCTGATGGCGGCCTTCTACGAGCGGATCGGCATCCGGCTGGAGCTGGCCTTCATGACCTGGGATGCGTTCGTGCGGGCCGTCAACGAAGGGCGGACCCAGCTGTTCCGCATGGGCTGGGTCGGCGACTATCCCGACGCGCAGAACTTCCTGCAGCTCTTCTACTCGAAGCACGCGAGCCCCGGGCCGAATCATGCGCTCTATGCCAGCCCCGAGTTCGACCGTGCGTACGAAGCCGCCCTGGCCGCGCCGACGGCGGCGGAGCGCAACCGCGCGTGGGTGCAATGCCAGGAGATCGTCCGCGAGGACTGCCCCTGGGTCTTCACCCACGTCAACAAGGCCCATTCGCTCGTCCGGCCGACGGTCCGGAACTACGTCGCCACCGATTTTCCGTACGGAGCCGAGAAGCACTATGAATACGCTGTACCTTGAACGTTCGTCCGACGGCTGCCGCAGCGGCGACTGGGTGGAGCGGCTTGACCTGGCGGGGGTCGGCCGCATCGTGGTGGGCACGGGTCCCGGCAGCTTCGCCGGCATCCGCGCCGCGCTCGCCTTCGCCCAGGGCTACGCCATCGGCAGGCGCTGCGAGGTGCTGGGCCTGCCGTCCGCCTGCGCCATCGCGGCGCAGGTCTATGCGGACGGCCTGGCGTCCGTCCCCCTCGCGGTGGTCGGCGACGCGCGCCGGGGCATGGCCTGGGTGGCGCTATTCAGGGGCTATGCGCTGGAGCGCGACGTCTTTCAGGTCCGGCAGGCGGAGCTGGCGAGCGCGGTTCCCGCCGACTGTCGCGTGACGACGCCGGATGCGCAGCGCATCGACGCGCTCCTGCGCGAGACCTTCGGCGAACGCTATCTCGGGGGGCGGACGCCGACCCCGGAGGGACTCCGGCTGTTTGCCGAGGCGAATCCCGCGTTGCTCCGGCCCGAGCCGCGGCCGATCTATCTGAATCCCGCCGTGCGGTAGGGGCGACCGGGCATGCCAGATACGGACAGGGACTCCAGGGCGACCGCCCGCCGGTTCGCGCGCAACTTCCGCACCTATTCCGCCGAAGCGCAGGTCCAGCGGCAGGTGGCGGAGCTGCTGGTCTCGGCGCTGGCCGAACTCGTGCCGGACCGCCGGTGGGACCGGGTTGTCGAACTCGGCTGCGGCACGGGGCTGCTGACGCGCGCGTGGCTCCGGCGCTTCTCCTGCCGCTCCCTGCAGCTCTTCGACCTGGCCGACAATTGTCCGGAATTCCTCGCCGACGTCGCCCGCTGCTCCTTCACCTGCGCCGACCTCGACGAGCTGCAGCGGCTGCCGCCGGCGGAACTGGTGCTTTCGTCGTCCTGCCTGCAGTGGCTGCAGGACCCCGTCCGCCTGTTCCGCGTCGTCCGCTCGGCCCTGCCGCGCGGCGGACTCTTTGCCGCGTCGGCGTTTTCCGCCGGCAATCTCGGGGAACTCGGGGCCTGCGGCGGCCGCCCCCTGCCGTGTCCGCCCGCCGACGTCTGGCGCGGCTGGCTGGAGGAATGCGGCTATGCCGTGCGCCGCTTCGAGTCCTGGGCGGAGACCCTGCGCTTCGCCTCGCCGCTGGCGGCGCTGCGCCACCTGAAGCGGACGGGCGTGCTCATCCCGGCGAACGATGGCTACCGGGAGGTGCGGCGCTTCCTCGACCGCTACGAGGCGCTGCGGACCGGCGGGACGATTCCCCTAACCTACCGTCCCGTCCTCTGGATCGCGGAAAAGCAGTGAACGGTACAGGTCTTCGCGGCGGTCGGACCTGAGCGGAAAGGCCGCGCGCACGGCCTGCACGACCTGCGGCTCGACGTCGCAGTAGAGGAGTTCGTCCGCCGCCGGGGCAGTCAGGCGGCGGCCTGCGGGGTCGAAGGCGACGGAGCTGGGCCCGTAGGCGATGCCGCCGCCCTCGCCGCTGCGGTTGGCGCCGAGGACGTAGCACTGCGTCTCCAGGGCGCGCGCCCGGAGCAGCGTGTACCAGTTCTCGATGCGGTCCAGCGGCCAGTTGCCGATGACGACGATCGCGTCCGCCGTGCGGGCCGCCACCTGGAAGATCTCGGGGAAGCGCAGGTCGTAGCAGACGAAGGCGCCGAAGGTGACGCCGCCGAAGGCCGCCGACGCGATGGCGTCGCCGCGCGAATAGGCCCGGGTCTCGCCGCCGAAGGAATACGAGTGGAGCTTGTCGTAGGACAGCAGCGTCTCGCCGTGGCGGACGATGGAGAGGTTGTTGCGCGGCAGCGGTTCGGCCGCGCGGACGATGCCGCAGGCGATGGCGATCGCCTGCTCCTGCGAAAGCGCGCGCGCGAACGCGAGCTGCCGGGGCGCGTCGGCGGTGTCGCAGAAGCGCACGGGTTCTGGCGTGAAGCCGACGAAGGTGAATTCCGGAAAGACGACCAGTTCCGCCCCGGCGGCCTTGGCCCGAACGGTCAGCCGGCGGACCTCCGCCTCGTTGGCGGCCAGGTCCTCCCAGACGGTCTCCATTTGCGTAAGCGCGATTCTCATGGCGGGAAATTGTACCCGACCGGACGCGAAATGTCCACCCCGGCGAGGCAACGGGGAGTTTTGGCCGGATGTCGCATGGATTTTCTGTCGTTAATTGTGTGTTATAATTGAAGCATGGAGAAGCAGCATTCAATGAACCATGCACTGACGGCCGCATTCGCGCTGGCGTTCGCTTCGGCGTTCGCCGCGCCCGGGTATCTCATCCTGAACGAGGACAACGACCACTTTTTCAAGTATCCGGCCGCCTGCATGGACGAGGCGCATCTGACCGCCTACATCGACCAGCTTGCGGCGGGCGGCCAGGTCACGCACATCTTCTTCTGTCCGACCGGCGGCCGCGCCAGCTTCGACTCGAAGACCTGGGAGCCGATCTGGCGCGGGCTGGAGGAGTACGCCGAGGAGGACACGTGGTTCCTCTTCTACCGCTGGGCGACGAACGCCAAGGCGCTGCACGACCGGGGCATCGACCCCTACGCGGTCTGGATCCGCCGCTGCCGCGAGCGGGGCATCTCGCCCTGGCTGGCGCCACGGATGAACGACGTCCATGACGCGGCGGCCAGCCTGACCCGCTACTACCGCTCGACCACCTTCTGGCGCCAGCACCCCGAATACCGCCTCTATCCGGGCTACGACAAGACCAGCTGGTTCCACCACCAGCTGAACTACGCGCACGAGGCGGTCCGCGCAGACGCCTACGCCATGATCGAGGAGCTGTTCGAGCGCTACGACTTCGACGGCCTGTCGATCTGCAGCAACGCGTGGTTCCCGACCGAGACGGCCGAGGCCTCCGCGCCGATCATGAGCGAGTTCTTCCGCCGGGTCCGCCGGCTGGCGGACGGCTGGGAAAGGAAGCGCGGCCACCGGATCGAGCTGGCGATGCAGACGTCCGGCAGTCCCGCCGACTGCCGCCGCCGGGGCTGCGACGTCGGCGCGCTGGCCCGCGAGGGGGTCTTCGACTGGGTGATCTGCGACACCTGGCAGAACGGGCTGAACGTGCCGGTGCGCCAGTGGCGCGAGGCTTTCGGCGGGCGTGACGTCAAGCTGATCGCCGGGGCGCACGAGACGTTTCCCGCCGCCGAGCGCGAGCCGGTGTTCGGCTACACGGCGGCGATGTACCGGGGCTGGGCGGATGCGGTCGCCGCCCGCGGCGTGGACGGCTTCCACCTCTGGAACCTGCAGTACTACCCGCAGGAGCAGTACGAGGTGACGCGCTACGGGCTTGCGCCGGCGGCGACGGCCGCGCTGCCCCGGTCCTACATGATGACGACCAGGGGCCGTCCGCCGTTCCGCCTCGACGCCGGGCGGACGGTCGAGACGCAGGTCGGCGCCAACACCAACGGCCTCGCCAGCGTGGTGCTCGGCTTTCGCGGCCTGGCGCCGGACGACCTGCGCGTCACGCTGAACGGGACGGCGGCGACCTGGACCCGCGAGGATTTCGTCTACCGCCATTTCTTCCAGGAAAACAACGCCGGGCGCGAGTTCGAACGCCGTCTCGACCTGCAGGCCCGGCGCTGCTTCTTCCCGCCGGACACGGTCCGCCGGGGCGCCAATTCCGTCGCCATCGCCCCGACCCGAGGCGGGGAGGAAGTCGTCTATTTCGAACTGCGCCTCGATCCGTGAAATCGGCGGCGCCATCGAATTCGTACCGGCAACAAGAAAGGAAAGAGACATGAAAAACATCGGTTGGAAGTTCCGGGCCGCGGTCGCGCTGTCGTCCTTCGCGGCCGCCGCCCATTCCGGCACCGTCGCGCTCTGGCCGCTCGAATGCGACCGGTCGGGCGCCTTCGACGGGCGCAGCCTGGTCGATCCTGCCGGCTCCCTGACGGACAGCGGCGTCGGTTCGCTGTCCTTCGCCGCCTCGGGACTCGACTGGCAGCTGCCGCCGAATCCCGACCCGTACGGGCACTGGCTGGAACTGGACAACCGGTTCTGCGCGGTCGGCGACGGCACCGGCGGCGCCTTCGCGAAGCTGGAACAGGCCTCCCCGGCGCTGTTCGCCGCCATGTCGGGCCTCGGCGACTTCACCGTCGAGGGCTATCTGCGGGTCGATGCGGAGCTGGATCGCGGCGCCTGGAAGTCCTTCTTCGTGGCCCAGGCCGGCGGCGCCAACGTCACCCTGTCGCTGCGCCATTCGCGCACCTCGGACGACTATGTGACGGAGGACAATCCCAGCGGCTACTACTACACCTTCGAATGCTACTACCGGGGCAGCGCCGCGGACGGCAATCCCGGCGGCGACACCATCCTGTGGACCGCCTCCGAGGCGGAGTTCGCGGCGGCGTTCCCGGGCGTCTGGCGCCACCTCGCCTGTACGCTGGACCACGGCGACACCGCGTCGACGCGGCTGCACTTCTACGTCGACGGCGAGGAGCAGATCGCCGGCGGTGTGCAGGTGGCGAAGTTCCGCACCATGGACAACGAGGATTTCGTGCTCTATCTCGGCGGCCGCGCCGACCATTCGCTGGCGGCGGGCTTCGACTACTGGCGCATCTCCGATGCGGCGCTGGCGCCGGCGGACCTCCTCTGCGCCGGCGGCGAGGGCACGCAGATCGTCGCGGCCCCCGAGACGACCGTCGCCTACTGGAAGCTCGATCCCGACGCCAACGGCCTGCTCGACCTGCGCAACTCGGTGGGCGACTACGCCCATCTGCGCAAGAACAGCTTCGTTTCGCACCCGGTCGTCGCCACCGATGCGGCGTGGTCCGAGCCGAACGCCTTCGAGCCGGTCCGCGGCGGCCGCGACGGCAGCGGCTGCGCGACGCTGCAGCAGCCGGGCATGGGGCTGAAGGCCTACAATCTCGGCACCGAACTGCTGCCGACGAACAGCTTCGCGGTCGAAGGGTGGTACAATCCCGAGCAGCGCGAGGGCGTCTCGCGCTTCGACACCAATGCGACCGGCCGGATCTTCGCGGTGGCCGATCCCGACCGGGTCTGGTCGCTGCTGCTCGCGAAGCAGGCGGACGGCAGCCGCGTCTTCGCGCTTGAGGCCGCCGACGACGAGACGAAGGCCGGCGGTGCGGCCCTGGCCGACGGCGTCTTCTCGGCGGTCCTGCCGTGCGCGGCCGGCTGGCACCGGCTGCGGCTCGCATACGACGCGGCGACCGGCCACGGCGTCTGGACGCTGACCTTCGACGACGAGCCGGCCGGCACGGTCGAGAACGTGCGCGCGCCGGTCTTCCAGGGCGCCATCGCCGGCGCCAACGCCTACCTCGGCTCGACCGCCGTGCCGGGATCGACCGGGCGGACGAGAACCAAGAGCGACTTCTCCCTGACTGTCACGCCCCGGAACGAAAACGACAGCGCGTTCGGCTCCTACGACAGCTGGTCGGTCGAGAAGGACGGCGCGACCGTCGCCGTCTGGCCGCTGGACGTGCGCGAGACCGCTGGCAACCTGTGGCTGGACGGGCGCGACACGGCGTCCGCCTGGCATTTCACCGGCACGTTCTGGAGCGACGCGAGCTTCGCCAACATCGTCTGCGCCGACGACACTCCCGTCGTCACCAACCCCGACCGTTCCGCCGCATTCGCCGGCGACGCGGCGGCCAACGGCGGCTCGGCGTCGGTCTCGACCCTGGCCACCGGCCGCAGCTTCTTCTTCTGCGACGATCCGCGCGTTCTGGAGCTGTTCGGCGACGGCACCAAGGACATGACCTTCGAATACTACCAGAAGCGCAGCCTCGCCATGCGGGACTGGGAAGTGGTCTTCACCGGCGACACGGAGAGCTTCGGCTACGGCTCGGACGGCATGAACTTCTCGCAGCGCTCCGACGGCTTCAAGCTGTGCATGCGGGCCATGACGATCGAGAACGACCAGCTCTTCGCCGACTCGCACGACCGGGTCGATGACGTCGAGCAGTGGCATCACATCGCCATGGTGCGCCGCTACGACCCCGTCACGCGCACGGCCGTCGCCACGCTGTTCCAGGACGGCGTCGAGTGCGGTTCCGTCAGCGGCAAGGCGGCGGTGCACAAGCTGGTCTGCGTGGAGTTCTTCGGCCGTCCCTCCGGCAACAGCCTGGTCGGCAAGGTGGACGAACTGCGGCTCTCCGCCGCGGCCCTGGAGCCGTCGCAGTTCCTCTGCGCGGCGGTCGAGCCCGCGCCGACGCCGGCGGAGACCGCCCGGAAGACCATGGCCTACTGGGAGCTTGACGACGCGGACGGCGATGCGATGCTGGGCAACGCCATCGTCCCGGCGCTGGCGCTGACGGGAACCGCGACCGGCTCGCCGGACATGTTCAGCGTCTCCGGCCGGATCCGCAATCCCGACCCGACCGCCTGCTTCGCCGGCACGGCGGCGGTCGACAGTGGCTCGGTGAACGCCGCGACCGCGCTCGTCGGCGCCTACGCCGGCGCCTGCCTTGAGCCGACGCTGCCCTTCACGGTGGAAGGCTGGTGCAAGCCCGCCGAACCCGGCGCCGCCGGCACCGTCCTCTTCCGGGCGACCGATGCGGAGGGCGAGGGCGGCTGGACGCTGCGGCTCGTGCGCGACGGCGACGCCGTGCGCGTCGCGCTGCGGGCGGCCAGCCCCCACTCCTGGACGCTGACGGCGGCGGACGACGTCTTCGCGGCCAACCTCGCCGCCTGCATCGGGCGCTGGACGCACCTGGCCGTGGTCTGCGATCCGCAGGACGGCAACGGCCGCTGGCAGCTCTACGTGAACGGCAGGGCGGCCGGGTCGATTGCCAATGCCATCGCGCCGGGCCGGCTGTCCTGGGGCTTGCGCGACATCGAGCTTGGTTCGGCGACGGGCGGCCAGTTCGACGAATGGCGGCTGTCGCGCGGCACGCTGACGGCCGACGACCTGCTCTTCCGTCCGAATCCGGGCTTCGCGCTGTTGCTCCGCTGACGGCGGCCGCCGGGACCGGAAGGGGGGAGGAGACATGGGTAAGATCGCGTTGATGGCCGTGGCGGCCGTGCTCGCCGGCGCCGCCGCCGGGCAGGACCGGACGGCGGCCGCGCGGCGGCCGGAGGCCCGCAACCGGACGCTTCAGGCCGAGCTCAAGGCGCTGGAGGCGCGCGTCGCCGAACTGGACAACGAAACCGCCCGGCTCGAAGAGTCGGTCCGGACGGCGACGATCGCCAAGGAGCTGATGGACGGCACGCGCCAGCGGCCGCCGCAGATCCGGACGGTCGAGGAGCAGATTTACGAGGACGGAGTCGCGAGTCCGGTCGGCTTCGATTCGACCCGCGAGAAGGTCAAAAACAAAGACGTATGGCTGCCGCTCGAACCCGGCGCGCTCTACCGCTTCGAGGGCGAAGTCCGGGTCGAGGGGCTGACCGGCACGGACGGCGTCAAGTTCGGCGCCTACGCGCCGGTCAAGGGCGGTCCGGCCAACTGGCCGGGCTGCGGCGCGACCGGCGCCGGCACGTTCGACTGGCGGCGGGTCCAGTTCTCCTACCGCATGCCGAGCGGCGGCGCCTTCATGTTCTCGATCGGCCCGTCCGGCGGCCGGGGCAAGGTCTGGTTCCGCAACGTGCGCGGCTTCAAGGTGACGGAGGTGGAAGAATGAGACGCTGGCTGGCAATCGCCGTCTGCGGGTTCGGCGGGACGCTGTTCGCGTCCGCCCCCGACGCCGGGGGCTTCGTGTGCGACTGGCTGCTGTCCGGTCCCTATCCCAACTACCGGCTGGAAAACGGCACGACCAAGGGGCTTGAGACCGACTTTCTCGCCGACGTCGGCGGCGAGCTGTGCGTCTTTCCCCGGGTCGGCGACCGCAGGTCCGCCGACTTCAAGGCCGACCAGGCGAAGCTGATCGCCGGGCAGGGCAGCGTGAACGAATGGGGCCGCACGGAGACTTTCGCCGTCGATACGACCTGGCGCGCGCGCTCGTTTGCGCCGGGCGCAATCGCGACCGACGGCCTCTTTCCGGGGGTCGAGAACTACTTCGTGCTCTACGCGCTGGCCTATTTCACGGTGCCGGAAGCGGTCGAAGCGCAGCTGGCCGTCGGGTCCGACGACTATCATCTGCTGGTCCTGAACGACCGTCAGGTCGGCGGCCGGCGGACGAGCCAGGGCGTGACCCCGGGCGAGTTCGTCTATCCCGTCACCCTGCGCAAGGGGCTGAACAAGCTGCTGCTGAAGCTGGTGGAGGTCGATGGCGGCAGCGGGTTCTGCGTGCAGCTGCTCGACCGGGGCGGCCGCCCCCTCGCCGGCGTCACCTTCGACAACCGCCCGTCGCCGGCGGCGCTGGCCGCGCTGGAGACGGCCCTGCATCCGCCGCGCCCGCCCGCCGAGGTCGAGGCGGAGAACGCCCGCCTCGAACGGCGGATCGCGCAGTTGCGCGACCGGGAGCTGCCGGCGGCCGAGCGCCGCAAGGCGGCGGCGGAACGGCGGCTCGGCGCGGCCCGGGCCGCGCTGCTGCAGGCGTTCGGGGTCGCCGAGGCCCGGTTCGCCGCCGAGCGGGCGAAGAACCTGCGCGGGGCGCCGGTCTCGTCGGACCTGCCGCTGGACGGCGCCGAAGTGCGGCGGAAGCTGTGCCTGAACGGACGGTGGGAAGGCTCCGTCGACGGCGGGCGCTCGTGGCAGTCGGTGCGGCTGCCGGATTTCGTCTCTGGCCACTACTTCCAGCCGTGGCACCGGCCGGTGCGGACCGAAGACCCCGACAATCCCTGGAGCCGGCTGGTGCCGGTCAAGGGCTGGGAGGACTGGCAGCTGAACCCCCTGCTCGTGGCCGAGTCGTGCAAGGACGGCCCCATCCTCTACCGCACCGCCGTGGAATGGGACGGCAACGGCGCCATCGACTTCGTTTCCGAGAGCGTCCAGGGCACGCTGGAGGTGACGTGCAACGGAACCGCCTGCGGCCGGTACGACGGCAACGTCGGCATCGTCCGCATCCCGCTCGCGGGGCTGCGCCGCGGCACGAACGAACTGCTGCTGAAGTTCGGGCTGATGCGCACCGGCGACCATTCGCGTGACGGCCTGACCGGCGACCTCTACGTCGAATACCGTCCGCTCGCGCACGTCGAGGGCGTGGAGATCAAGACGGGCTGGACTTCGGGAATCCTCCGGGTCAGGACCGAACTCGCCAACCGCGCCGACCGCGCGTCGAAGCTGACGGTGCGCACCCGCGTCGTGGAGCATGGCCGCGTCCGCCTGGAGCTGCCGGCGACCGAAGTCGAACTCGCCCCGGGCGAGCGGCGGACGGTCGATGCCGCGTCGAAGTGGGCCGACCCCAAGCCGTGGGGCATCGGCGGCAAGTACGGCAATCCCGATCTCTACCAGCTCGTCACCGACGTCTGCGAGGGGGGACGGACGGTTGACCGCCACCGCGAGACGTTCGGCTACCGGGAGTTCCGCATCTTCCACACCGACTTCTTCCTGAACGGCCGGCGCATCGTCCTGCAGGGCGACACCGGGCATACGCCGTTCGAGCTCCAGCGCGTGCGCGACATCGCGTGGGACATCTACCGGCAGGACGGCATCAACGTCATCCGCACCCACGACGGGGCCTACTGGAACGTGCCCGTGATCGCCGATGCCGATAAGGTCGGCATGCTCATGTACCTGCAGATGTACCCGGTGCTCAACCCCTTCGGCGAAAACGACGTCGCGGTGCGCAAATCCGGCCGGTTCGTCACGCGGGAGGACTGGCTCGGGCGCGAGGAGCACCGGTGGAACCTGGCGAACTACCGGCGCTGGTGGCGGACGTTCCGGAACCATCCGTCGGTCGTCATCTGGTCGACCGACAACGAAGTGCTGACCCAGGCGTGGGACACCGCCGCCGACGCCCCGTACAACGTCCGCAGCGAGCAGATCGCCGCCATGTACGAGAAGTACGTCAAGAGCCTCGACGAAACCTGCGTGATGACGCGCAACGGCGACCTCTCCACCCAGAACCGTCGGCAGCGCTGGTTCGAGGACCCGCCGTGCGACACGGCCAACTACCACTATCCCGACTTCAACCTCGAACAGCAGGTGCTGAACTGGCGCCGGACCTACGAGTGGCGTCCGGTCGTCTTCGGTGAGACGCTGTACTGCAGCTACGGGGCGTGGGACGGCTGGATCGGGCCGGTGCCGTCGCAGGTGGCCATGAAGGCGGAGAAGGTCCGCCGGGTCGTCCGGGTCTATCGCGAGGAGGAGATTCCCGCCGCCATCTACATGGGGCTGGGGGTTGACGGCTACGCGGTCGAGGACGACTCGGGCAAGGGCAATCCCTTCGGCATCACGCGCAGCGCGAAGGCGGCGTACAAGCGCGACGGCACGCTGCCGCCGGGGCTTGGCGCGCGGGACTATCCGTGGGGCGAGGTCGCCTGGCCGTCGCTGTCCGGGCGCGGACTGCGTCCGGTGGCGGTTCGCCGCGACTGGTGGTACTACACCTGCGAGCTGATCAACGCGTTCGATCCGCGCTTCCCCGCCGTGGTCCGCAACGAGGTGGCCAAGGCCTACCGCGAGACGCTGCTTCCGCAGCCGCCGCTGCGCAACGGCAGCGATGCGGAGGTGCTGGTCGCGGGGGCGGCGCCGGGCGAAGACGTCTGGGCGACGTGTCCGGACGGCTCGGTGTTCGGCGTGCGCGCGGACGGCGAGGGCCGGGCGTGGTTCTCCGGAATCCCGCCGGGGCGGTACGCCTTTGCCGCCGGCGACGAAACGCTGGTGGCCGAGCTGCCGCCGCGCGGCGACGCGGTGCGCAACCCCGGCTTCGGCACCCTCCGGACCATCCGGTTCGCCCGTCCGCACGCCGCGCCCGCGCGGCGCCTGCCGGACCGCGCCGCGCCGGAGCGGCTGTCGTTCACCGGCGAGACCAACGCCAACCCGATGCTCTACGCCTGCGGCGAGGAGATGGTGTTCACGGTCCGGCTGGTCGATCCCGGCGCGGGCGGCGGCGCACCGGTGCCCGGCTACCGGCTGGTCTGGACCCGCCACGGCGACGACGGCCTGACGGAGTCCGGCGAGGCGGCCAGCGACCGTCCGCTGACGGTCAGGACGCGCATCGACCGGCCGGGCTTCGTGCGGCTGACCGTCCATGCCGTCGATGCCGCCGGACGCAAGGTGCGCGACCGCCAGTGCGACCGCGAGGCGTGCTGGGACGGCGGTGCGGGCGCGGACGTGAACCGGATTCCGGCCTGGACCGTGCCGGCCGACCTGAACGCGTTCTGGGACGCCCGCGTCGCCGAACTGCGGCGGACGCCGTGTGCGGCGCAGCTGACCGAGCTTGAATCGCGCGACGACAAGGTGTATCTCGCCAAGTTCTCCGTGCCCGTCCCCGGCGCGGACGCGCCGGCGCAGGGACTGGTCGCCTGGCCGAAGGCGGCGCAGGCCGGTTCGCTGCCGATCGACGTGGAGCTGACGGGCTACGGCTTCCACGCCACCGCCATCGGCGAATACCGGGCCGCGCAGGACGGCGGCCGGATTCTCCTCTCGTTCACCCGCCAGGGCGAGGATCCGCGGCGCGAACCGGCATACTACGAGAACGTCCGCACCAACCTGTGCCGCAACTTCTGCTTCCGGAACAACGACGGCGCGGTCGAGCGTACCGACTACTACCGGATGCTGATGCGCAATCTGCAGGCCCTGCGCTGGGCCAAGACCCTGCCGGCGTGGAACGGCCGCGACATCCTCGCGCACGGCGGCTCCATGGGCGGCTACCAGGCGCTCGCCCTGGCGGCGCTGGACGGCGACGTCACCCTGGTGCGGGCGAGCATCCCCTGGAGCGCCGACTTCGCCGGCCACGCCAAGTTCGGGCGCCTGCCGGGGTGGTGTCCGGGCTGGACGAAGACCCTGGACTACCTGGCGCTCTCGCACCTCGCCGCGCGGGTGCGCTGCCGGGTGGAGCTCGACATCGGCCTCGGCGACTACGTCTGCCCGCCTTCGGGCCAGGTGCTCCTGTTCAATGCGCTCAAGGGTCCGAAGCGGCTGACGGTGATGCAGAACCGCGGCCATGGCCGGGCGTATGAAGCCAACCCTCCGACCTTCGCCTTCGACGGTCGCATCGAAAGAGCGTGTGCGAACCCAAATTGAGAATGTGTTATAATAACCTCCAGCCATGAACCTTGGCCTCCGTCTTCGACGGTCGCATCGAAAGGAACCTTCCGTGAACGCGCAACCATCCCGTCGCCTGCCGCTCCGTCGCCTGACCGTCTATCTGGGCGTCTTGCTCGCCGCCTGGGAAGCCGGCGCCGCCGCGCAGACCCTGCCGCTCGACGGCGCCTGGGAATTCCGCCGGACGGACGGCGCCGCCGCCGGCGCGTGGCAGACCATCCGCGTGCCGCACGACTGGGCGATCGCCGGGCCGTTCGAGCCCGAAGCTTCGCCGGGGCAGGGCAAGCTCCCCTGGCAGGGGAAAGGCGAATACCGGCGCTCGTTCCGCCTCGGCGCGGACGCGGCGACCCGCCTGGCGCACGGCGCGCGCGCCTTCCTGGAGCTGGACGGCGCAATGGCCCGTCCGTCCGTGACCGTCAACGGCGCTCCGGCGGGCGAGGGGGACTACGGCTACCTCGGCCTCGTCCTGGACGTCACGGAACGGCTGCGCGAAGGGTCGAACGACGTGTGCGTCGCGGTCACGACGCAGCACCAGCGCACGCGCTTCTACTGCGGCGGCGGACTCTACCGCTCGGTGCGGCTCGTCCTCCGCGATCCCGATCACGTCGTGCCCGGTTCGCTCGCCATCACCACGCCCGAAGTGACGCCGGAACACGCACGGGTGCGCATCGCCTACACTTCGAGCCTGCGTGGCGACCAGGTCGAGGAGCGGGTGGTCGAGCGGCCGCGGCTCTGGGACGTCGGCCAGGGCAACCTGTACGAGGTCGAGCTGCTCGGCGAACGCTTCCGCTACGGCATCCGGACCTTCGCCTTCGACGCGCAGCGCGGCTTTCTGCTCAACGGCCGCCGCGTCCAGCTCAAGGGGGTGAACCTGCATGCGGATCTCGGGCCGGTCGGCATGGCCTTCGACCGCGACTTGGCCAAGCGCCAGCTGCTGACGATGCTGGACATGGGCTGCAACGCGCTGCGCACGTCGCACAACTGCCCCGATCCGCAGGTGCTCGACCTGTGCGACGAACTCGGCATCGTCGTGTGGGACGAGTGCTTCGACAAGTGGGAGGGCACCTCGGGCCGGCTGCCGTCCGAACCGATGGAAGCGTATGTGGAGCGGACGCTGGCGCGGTTCGTCCGCCGCGACCGCCTGCATCCCTCGGTCGTGGCCTGGTCGATCGGCAACGAAATCTGGAAGGAGGGGGCCGCCGATCCCTGGAACAACGACGCCTGGGGCGAGACGGGCATGAACGCCGAGCGCTTCCGCCGCTTCCGCGCCGCCATCCGGCGCGAGGACGCGACGCGTCCGGTGGGCATCGGCTGCTGCGGCGAGGCCGGCGCGGCCATGTTCGCCGAACTCGACCTGACCGGCTGGAACTACGGCGCCAAGTACGCCGACCATCGCGCCGGACTGCCGCAGCAACCGGTCGTCTACACCGAGTCGGCCTCGGCCGTCTCGGAATACGGGTTCTACGGGCGGCTGCCCGCCGGAAAGACCGATTACGCGCGCGACGTCCTGCGGGTCTCGTCCTACGACTATTGCGCCGCGCCCTGGAGCGACATTCCGGACGTCGAGTTCCGGCGGATGGAGACCGACCGCTATTGCGCCGGCGAATTCGTGTGGACGGGCATCGACTATCTCGGCGAACCGACCCCGATCGTCAACGACCCTGCATTCGGCATCAACACCAACGCCAGCGAGACGGCGCGGAGTTCGTATTTCGGCATCGTCGACTTGACCGGCGTGCCCAAGGACCGTTTCTACCTCTACCGCAGTCTCTGGAACGACCGGGCGGCAACCGTGCGCCTGTGTCCGTCGCACTGGAACTTCTCCGCTCCGCAACCGGTCTTCGTCTATACCTCCGGCGATTCGGCCGAGCTTTTCCTGAACGGCCGGTCGCTCGGTCGGCGCCGCAAGGGCGAGGCGGCCGCGGCGGCTTCCGCCGTCACCAACGCCTACTACGACGTCTGCCGCCGGTACCGGTTGCAGTGGTTCGACGTGCCGGCCGAGCCGGGCGAGCTCAAGGCCGTCGCCTACCGAGGCGATGCCGTGCTCGGCGAGGACGTGGTGCGCACCGCCGGCGCACCGGCGGCGCTGCGCCTGCGCGAGTGTCCGTACGACGACCCTGCGGCGAAAACCCGCGTGACGCTCGTCGAGGCCGTCGATGCGCGGGGCGTGCCCCATCCGCACGCGACGGCGCGGGTGGCGTTTGCGCTCGAAGGCCCGGGAACGGTGATTGCGGTCGGCAACGGCAATCCGCGCGGCTACGACAGCTTCGCCGCCGTCGCGTCGCATCCGCTGCACTGCGGACGCTGTGCGGTCTACGTGCGCCGGACCGGCCCCGGCCGACTGACGCTGTGCGCGACGGCGCCGGGCCTGCGCCCGGGGCGGATCGAGCTGCCGGATAGCGCTGCTTCAGCACCGTGAGGCGGGCATATCGGCGCGATTTGGCGCCGTTACCCCGCCCCGCAGCGAGGGCGCTGCGGGTACTCTGCTGTCCAGCCCCACTCTCCCAGCCAAGTACCCGGCGTGACCCCCACCAGTACCCGGCGTGACCTCACGCCGGGGCGGGACCAGCCAAGTACCCGGCGTGACCTCACGCCGGGGCGCTGACCAGCCCGAGTACCCGGCGTGATCTCACGCCGGGGCAGGACAGGGACGAGAGGGACAGGCGGGGCCAGAGGGACGTCGTGACCACGCACCGCACTCTCCCAGCCAAGTACCCGGCGTGACCTCACGCCGGGGCGGGACGGGGACGAGAGGGACAGGCGGGGCCAGAGGGACGCCGTGACCACGCACCGCATGAATCGGTCTGGGCTGCGCCTTATCAGCGTTTCTCCGGTTCTTCCCTCTTGTCTCTTCTGTCTCTCTCGTCCTCTCGTCGGTGTCGATTGAAGAAGTAAGTGGGCAGTGGCGGCGGTAGGTCGGTGAAGGCCGC
>JBJEWA010000140.1:0-81547 GCA_051884805.1 Kiritimatiellia bacterium
ATGCTTACGATTCACGTCTGGCCCAGGCGGCTTAAGGAGTTTTTGCTGGCTGCTGGCCCATCCCCTTTACACATCACCGGAATTTGCTTGATCGGCCGCTAACCAATCCATTAGTTTCCCAAGGGCGGAAACGGACCGAAAGCGGGCAATCCGAACTGGAGTGTCCGATTACGGCGCGGTGCACCGCGGCAACTTCCGGCGACCCTATGCGCGACCGGGCGCACGGACGGCAAAAGACCGGCGTTCCGAACCCCGCCTTGCGGTAGGATTCGGAACGCCGCTGCCTGGTTGCCGCAAGGCAGACCGTCTCGCCTCACATGTTCGAGAAGAACTGGAAGGAGGCGTAGGCGTCCTGACCGTGCTCGGTCACGTCCAGACCCTTGAGCTCCGTCTTCTCGCTGACGCGGAGGATGCCCAGTTTCTTGAGGGCATAGAAGATCGCCAGGCCGACGCCAAACGCCCACACGGCGGTCATGGCCACGCCGACCGTCTGCACGCCAAGGTACTTGAAGCCGCCGCCGTAGAAGAACCCGACCATCGAGTTGCCGTAGCCGAGCGCCTCCGGCGCCGCGAAGAGGCCGACCGCCAGCGTACCCCACACGCCGTTCACGCAGTGGACGGAGACCGCGCCGACCGGATCGTCGATGTGGATCTTGTCCATTGCGAAGACGGACAGGACGACGAGCACGCCGGCGACGAGGCCGATGATGATCGACGCGTTGCAGGTGACCTGGTCGCACGGCGCGGTAATCGCGACGAGACCGGCGAGCGAGCCGTTGAGCGCCATGGTGAGGTCGGGCTTGCCCATGATCACCCAGGCGGTGACGAGCGCGGCGATCGTGCCGGCGCAGGCGGCGAGGTTGGTGGTCATGGCGACGCGGCCGATCGAACCGATGCCGGCGGTGTAGCTGCCGGGGTTGAAGCCGAACCAGCCGATCCAGAGCAGGAACACGCCGAGCGTGCCGAGCACGAGGCTGTGGCCCGGAATCGGGTTCGCCTTGCCGTCATGGCGGTACTTGCCGATGCGCGGGCCGAGCATAATCGCGCCGGCGAGCGCAATCCAGCCGCCGACGGAATGGACGACCGTCGAACCGGCGAAGTCATGGAAGCCCAAGGCCTCGATCCAGCCCTGCGAATCCGAGCCCGCGAGCGAACCCCACATCCAGTGTCCGCTGATCGGATAGACGACCGCGCTCACGAGGACGGAGTAGATGAGGTAGCTCTTGAACTCGATGCGCTCGGCCACCGCACCCGAGACGATCGTCGCGGCCGTGGCGGCAAACATGGTCTGGAAGAAGAAGAACGTCCAGTCCCAGATGCCCTCTCCGGTCGCAAGCGAGGGCATCCCGAGTCCGCCCCAGCCGAACCACCCCGCCGCCTTCGAGACGCCGAACATCAGCGCCGCGCCGAGGACGTAGAAGCCGACCGAGCCGGCCGCGAAGTCCATGAGGTTCTTCATCATGATGTTCGCCGCGTTCTTCGCCCGCGTGAAGCCGGTCTCGACCAGCGCGAATCCCGCCTGCATCGTAAAGACGAGAATGCCCGCGATAAGGGTCCAGACCACGTTCAGGTTGCTCTGCACGGCATCGGCGGTCTGCGGCTCCTCCGCGCAGGCAACCAACGAACCCAATGCCACGCCCAACGATAGAATCAGTCTTTTCATACAACTCCTTGAATGTTCAGTCGCCATGTTCAGCCTATGGCCGCGCCGCCCCGTTCGCCGGTGCGAATGCGGATGCATTCGTCCATCGGCAAGACGAAAATCTTCCCGTCGCCGATCTCTCCGGTACGTGCGCCGGCAATGATGCCGTCGACGGTTTTCTCGACATAGTCGTCGTTGACGGCGATTGCGAGCCGAAGTTTCTTCAGCAGCGTCACCTCCTCGATGGCGCCGCGATACTGGTGCAGATAACCCATCTGCTGCCCGCATCCGAGCGCATTGGAGACGGACATCTTGCAGATCTTGCGTTCGTACAAGGCCTGCTTCACGGCATTCAGCCGCTCCGGCTGAATGTAGGCGATAATCAGTTTCATCTTGTCTTCCCTTTACAATGTGACCGCGACCGGCGGTCTCCGAAAAGACAAAAGCAAAAGGCGTGCCAAAGCGCTGGCGGCGCCTGACGGGCGCATTTCATTACACAGGGTGTAAACTTTCGTCGTCCGCATCCAAAACCATGTCAGACCGACGACCAAGCCGACGGGGCTGCGGGTGCGCCGCCGGACACGGCGGACCAAGACAGCGGCTCAGAAACGCGGGAGCTTGGCCAGCGACTCGACCCGACCCTCCGGCTGAAAGCGCAGGCGCCAGACGTGTCCGTGCTCGTCGCGAAGTTCGCGCAGCATCGCCTCATTCCGCCGATGGCAGGCGCAATCCAGCAGATTGGCCGCATAGACGACTTCCTTCGCCCAGTCGCTGCGGTCCGTCCACCGTTCGGCGGCGAGCCGCACGCCGCGCGCCACGCCGGCGATGTCGTCCAAGACGAACTGGGTCAGCCCCGGATGCCGCGAATAGCCGGCGTCGTGCGACAGGACGTTGAAGAGTTCCGAGCAGTGCTCCCGAACCGCGCCGCCGCGCAGGTAAAGCGTCCCGAGCCGCAGCAAGAGTCCGCCGAGCGGCGCGTCCATCACCCGGTCCAGTTCCTGTTCGAGATCCATCATGGACGACTTGGCACCGCCTGAGGCGAACGCGCCGCCCATGACGATGCCGGGCAGGGAGACGGCGACCGGCTGCCAGCAGTGTCCGTCGGAGAAGTCGGTGACAAGAAAGCCATGCGCCTTGCGCGCACGGCCCTGCGCCTCGACGCGGATCATCGCCTCGCGCATGGCTTCGACCCGTCCCGCCAGCGACCGTTCCGCCTCCGTGGAGACAACCGCGTAGTCGGCCCGGAGGAAAAGTTCCTCGTACGTCGCCCGCGTCGTCCGGATCAGCTCGATGCCCTGCATGTCGCAGTAGGCCGCGAGCCTGCCGAAGTCCAGCGTGTCGGGGAACTCCCGTTCGACGAACGGCCGAAACTCGTTGTAGCGGTAGCGCGCGAGGATGTCGATAAGCTCCTGCAGCGTGCGCATCGTCGGCACACGGTCAGTCAGGTCCAGCAGATAGCCGCGCCGCTCAAACACCGAGCAGCTCCCCCAACGCCGCCGAAAGGATCGCCAGGCAACGCTCCCGGTTGGCCTGGTACTGCCCGGTCATCGAACCTTTTCCCGCCACGTTCGTCACGCACTTGACGGAAAAGCACGGCACGTTCGCCTGCAGGCAGACGTGCGCAATCGCGGCGCCCTCCATATCCCTGAGCGACGCGCCGAGATCCTTCGTGATGAGTGCGTAATCCGCCTCGCTGTCGTTGAAGCGGTCGCCGGTCGCAAGGACGAGCGAGGCGCGGACGCAGGCGGCGGAAAGCGGCGCGAACGGAAGATAGGGCGTGTCGAACCCGTCGAGCTGACCGACACGCGTACCGTTGAGCTTCGCGAGGTCAAAGTCGTATTCGACCGCCTGGCCGACGGCATAGACGCCGCCGACCTCGACCCTGTCGCCGAACCCGCCACACAGGCCGGCGTTCCAGATCTCGGTCGCGCCCGCGCAAAGCGCCTGCTGCGTCGCCGCGGCCGCATTGACCTTGCCGATGCCGCAGACGTACAGGCGATCGCCGGGCTGCAGCCATGGCCGGACGCACGCCGCCTCGCATTCCATGGCGATGACAAACGCCCTCACAGGCCAAGCCTCCGGACTGCGCGCAGGAAATCCGCCTTGGCCCGTTCCCGGTTCGGGTCCGTCGCCTGTCGTTCCCGGTCATAGACGACCTTGCCGTCGATCACCGTCATCGTCACGTCGCTCGCGTGCATCGAATGGACGACCAGACCGGGAAGGTCGAGGCACGGCGTCAGGTGCGGCCGGTCCAAGTCGATGACGCACAGGTCGGCCCGCTTGCCGACGGCAATCGCCCCCGAATCCTTCAGCCCGAGCGCCCGCGCCCCGTTGGCCGTCGCCATGTCAATGACCTCCCAGGCCGACAGCACGGCGGGATCCCTCGCCAGTCCCTTGTGCACGAGCGAGGCGAGGTGCATTTCCTCGAACAGGTCGAGGTTGTCGTTCGACGCACAGCCGTCAGTTCCGAGCGCCACGTTGACGCCGAGTTCCATCGCCCGCGGCACGCGCGCGAAGCCGCTGCCGAGCTTCATGTTGCTCGTCGGGTTGTGGACCATGGAGACGCCCTTTTCGGCCATGATCCGGAAATCGTCGTCGGTACACCATACGCAGTGGGCGGCATAGCCGCCGTAATCGAAGATGCCCGTGTCCGCCAGATAGGCGATCGGCGTCTTGCCGTGGCGCTTCAGGCACTCGGAATGTTCCTTTTCCGTCTCCGAAACATGCACGTGCACCGGACGCTTCAGCTCGCGGTTCGCCGCCGCCAGGTCGCGGCAGAACCTCTCGTCCGTCAGATATTCGGAATGCAGGCAGACGTCGGCCGCGACCAGGGACGGTGCGCCGAGGGACGCGGACTGCCGGTTGCAGTCGCGGGTGAAGGCGACGCATTCCTCCAGCCGGCCGGGCACGAAGCCGAGTCCCACGCGGCAGACGCGGCCCTTCATGCCCGCCGCCCGAAGCGCCCGCACCATCATGTCCGGAAAATCGTACATATCGGCGACCGCCGTCGTGCCGCCGGCGAGCATCTCAAGGATTCCCCAGACGCTGCCGGCGTAGACGTCCTCCGGCGTCATCTTCGCCTCAACGGGGAAGATCGCCTCTTCAAGCCACCGCTGCAGCGGCAGTCCGCCACCCAGCCCGCGCACGAGGGTCATGGCGGTATGTCCGTGGCAGTTGACGAGACCGGGCAGGACGAGCCGGGTGGCGGACGAGGCTGACGGCTGCGGACGGAGCGTGACGGCGGAAATCGCGCCGCCGTCGACTTCAATCGAGCCATAGCCGACCTGATGGCCGGGCAGGAGCATCCAGCAGTCTTCAAACGTCATCTTCATGCCGACCGGTCAACTCCGATATTTCGTCGAGAATCCGCCGCGCCACCGCCCGCTTCGTCATCAGCGGCAGCTTCTTCAGCCGGCCGTCGGGGAAGACGAACGAGACGCGGTTCGTATCCGTGCCGAAGCCGCAGCCGCTCTCCGTCACGTCGTTGGCGACGACGAAGGCGAGCCGCTTTTCGCGGCACTTGCGCGAAGCCTCGGACAGGACGTCGTTCGTCTCCGCGGCAAAGCCGACAAGGCGGAGGGCCGTGGGGGCGTGACACCGGGAGGAGGAAAGCGTCTTCAGGATGTCGGGGTTGCGGACAAGCCGCAGCGTCGGGGACATCTTGCCTTTCTTGAGCTTCTTCGCCGCACATTGCGCAGGCCGCCAGTCCGCCACGGCGGCAGTCGCGACAAAGACGGTCTCCGCGCACGGCGTGACGGCGGCGACCGCCGCCTGACAGGCCGCCAGCATCTCGCGCGCGGAAACAACGTCGATCCGCCGCACGCCCGGCGGCGTCCTGAGCGCGACGGGGCCGGCGACCAGCGTCACCTCATGTCCGCGTCTCGCCGCCTCGGCCGCAATCGCGAACCCCATCTTGCCGGTCGAGGGGTTGGAAAGGAAGCGCACCGGGTCGAGATGCTCGCGCGTCGGCCCGGCGGTAACGACAAGACGGAGCCGGCCCTTCATTGCCGCACCTTCGCCTCAAGCCGGGCCGGGGTGACGCCGCGCAACAGGATGCGCTTCGTCTTCGAGGTTTCGCCGCTCCGGAAGACGACGGCGCTCTTCGGCAAGTCAAAGGCATCCGCCAGGGTCTCGACCAGTTCCCGGTTCGCCTTGCCGTCGACCGGCGCACACCGGATCCGGACCTTGACCGCCTCGCCCCAGAGGCCGTCGATGCCCGAACGCGAGGAACGCGGCTGCGCCCTCACGTTCAGGATCACGCCTTCCGGCGTCTCGGCGAAATACCCCACGGCCTTAGTGGCGGAAGCTGCGCTGGCCGGTGAACACCATGGCGACGCCCGCTTCGTTCGCGCAGTCGATGACGTCCCAGTCGCGAATCGCGCCGCCCGGCTGGACGACCGAGGTGATGCCTTCGCGCAAGCCGACCTCAAGCCCGTCGCGGAACGGGAAGAACGCGTCGGACACCATCGCGCACCCCGGAAGCCCGCCCTTCTCGGCCTTCGTCTGCTCCATGATCTCGGCCTGTTTCCGCGCGCCGTCCGCTTCGCCGAAGGCGAGCCGGAGGTCGTTGAACGGCTTCTGGTACTTCTCCCAGGCGATCCAGTCCGCGCGTTTCGTGTACGCCTTGTCGCGCGCAATCTCGGCGACGCCGACGCGATCCTGCTCGCCCGTGCCGATGCCGACCGTGGCCCCGTCCTTCACGTAAATGACCGAGTTGGACGTCACGCCCGCCTCGACCAACCAGCCGAACACGAGATCCTCGTATTCCTTCGCCGTCGGCAGCCGGTTGATCCGGTATTCCCTGAAGCTGACCTCGCCCGTCGCCTGGTCGGTGAGCTTGCGTCTGCAGCAGGCCGGCATGAAGTCCTCCGGCCGACGGGCGTTCGCGCTGAACGAGGTCTGCGCGACGATGCCGCCGTCGATGAGCGACTTGAAGTCGACGACGTGCTTCGCGACAAAGTCCGTCAGGCGGTCCATGTTCCGGATCCGGAAGACGCGCAGGTTCTTCTTCGTCGCGAAAAGGTCCATCACGCCCGGCTTGAAGTCGGGCGCCACGACGACCTCCGCGTAGTTCTCGACGATCAGCTTCGCCGTCTCAAGGTCGCATTCCCGGTTCAGGGCGATCGCACCGCCGAACGCCGCCAGCCGGTCCGCCCTGTTCGCGCGAAAGTACGCCTCGGCCAGCGTCGAACCCGTCGCCACGCCGCACGGGTTGTTGTGCTTGACGATGACCGCGCACGGCTTGTCCATGAGATAGCGCAGGATGTTGAGCGCGTTGTCCGTGTCCGTCACGTTCGTCTTGCCCGGGTGCTTGCCCGACTGCAGCAGCTCCGGCACCGACGCGAGGTACTGCCCCGCCTGGAGCATCTCGACGTCGCCCAGCACGAGATTGCCGTTCACGAGCCGGTAGAGTGCGGCCTCCTGCCCCGGGTTCTCGCCGTAGCGCAGACCCTTCTCCTCGCCGCCGATGTTCCACGTCACCTTCTCGTACTGGAACGTCTGGCGCCGGTCGCCGTCGATGAACGAGATTTCCAGCTTCGGCGCAAAGTGATCGGCTTCAATCGTCTTGTAGGCTGCCTTAAGGTCTTTCATGGTGTTCTCTCCCGGTTTCCGGCCATTGTCCGCATCAAAATCCCAACCGCCCTCAGTCTTTCCGCCGACCCTTGCCCATGCCAAAGAGCCTGAGCGCCGCGCGGAAGTCCGCCGGCAGCGGCGAATGGACGTTGATCTGGGCGCGCATCTCGATCGGATCCGGCAGCGTCAGCGTCGAGGCGTGCAGCATTTGCCGCGGCACCTGCATAAGCCGCGGATCGCGCGCGTTCTTAAGCCCGAAGACCCGGTCGCCGACGACCGGATGGCGGACGGACGCCAGATGGCGCCGGATCTGGTTGGTGCGACCGGTCTCGATGCGCACGCGGAGGAAGGACGCGTCCTCGCCCGTCGCCTCGCGCGTCACCTTCGACACGGCCGGCTGGCCGTCAATCGGCGCATCGATGACGTAATGGACGAATCTGAAACTGCCCGTCACGACGGCGTGATAGGTCTTCGACACCTTGTGCGTCTTGAAGACTTCGACCGCCGCCAGGTGCGCGGCGTGGTTCTTCGCCAGCAGCAGGCATCCCGTCGTGTCGCGGTCAAGCCGATGCACGGCCTCAAGCGTCGGAATCCGCTCCTGTTCGCGCAGAACCGCCTCGACGGACTTCGGATCGTCGCAGCTCACCATTCCCGCCGGCTTGTCGCAGACCAGATAATTGTCGTTCTGCCAGAGGACGCGGACATGACGCTTCGCGACGACCGGCGAGAGGCCGCGGTCCGCCGACCCGGACTGCGGGGAGCGGTCGTCGCAGGCGACGGACTGCCGCTGCGCGCCCCGCACGACCCGCAGCGGAATCTCGACGAGATCGCCGGTCCGCAGGGCGAAGCGGGCGATCCACACGCACTTGCGGTTGACCCAGACGGAACGGCCGTCGATCATGGCCTTGGCCGTCCGGCGCGAAAGCGCAAACTTGTGCGCGAGGAAATCCTGCAGGACCCTGGGGTCGGGCTTGCCGACCATCAGCGAAGAGATGCCCGTCGCATGCTGCGGCGCCTTGCGTACCATCAGAGCCTCCGAATGTTGCCGACAACGCCCGTCGTCTTGCGCCCGTGCACATCGGGCGCGAGGACGACCTCGGCTTTCGCCGGGCCGCCGCCCAGCTCGACGGCGACGGCATCCGTCACCTCGCCGGAGAGGGCGCGGCGGAAATCCCGCGCCAGCCGCTCTCCGCCGACGAAGTCGGCGAGAACGCGCTGCCGGGCCTCGTCGACGGTCTTGAGCCCGAACAGGGACAGGAAAGCCGCGTTGGCCTCGAGCACGCGCCCGTCGGCATCGCAGGCGAAAAGCGCGTCCCGCGAGCGTTCAAAGGCGTTCGCCTTGGACCACAGGGCGTTCATATAGGCCCGCCGTCGCTCGACGTTGCGAATCGTGAAGATGAGGTCGCCGGGGTTCATCAGGTCGATGGACGACACGGCCACCTCGCAGGCGACCTTCGCGCCGGCGCTGTCCACGCCGTTGGCGTCGACGATGACATGGCGGTCGCCGGCCAGCCCGCGGCGGATGCGGGCGACCACCTCCTGCTTGAGACCGGGAATCAGCACCGAGACCGGCTGGTCCACGAGTTCGTCCGCCTCGCGGCCGAAATACTCGACCGTCCGGGGATTGACCTCGATGATATGCCCGTTGGGGTCGGTGATGACCACAGCGTCGTACATCCCGGCCAGGAACTGGCGGAAAAGCGACTTGCGGTCTTTGGGTATGAATAGCGCCATTGCCGAGCAATTATATCAAATCAGACAATCAGCATACAATCGCCGTACGAGAAGAACATGTAGTTCTTCCGCACGGCCATGGCGTAGGCGCAAAGCACGCGCTCGCGCCCGGCCAGCGCCGAAACCATCATCAGCAGCGTCGACTGCGGCAGGTGGAAATTGGTCAGCATGCAGTCGCAGACCCGGAAGCGGTAGGGAGGATAGATGAAGATGTCGGAAGCTCCGGTTCCCGCCGCAACCCGTCCGTCCGCCGACGCCGCGGCAACGCTTTCCAGGGCCCGCACCGTCGTCGAGCCGACGCAGAAGACGCGACCGCCGCGGGCCTTGCAGGCGTTGATCGCATCGGCCGTCCCGGGCGGAACGGAGAACGCCTCGAAGTCCATCCGATGCTCCTCGACATTGTCCGCCTTGACGGGACGGAACGTCCCGGGGCCGACGTGCAGGGTAACGGCGACCCGCCGCACGCCCTTCGCCGCAAGCGCCGCGAAGATCTCCGGCGTAAAGTGGAGACCCGCCGTCGGTGCGGCGACGGAGCCGACCTCGCGCGCGTAGATCGTCTGATAGCGCTCGCGATCCTCCCGTTCCTCCTCGGCCGTGCCCTCGCGCTTCACGTAGGGCGGCACCGGAGTGCGGCCGAATTCGTCGAGCAGTTCCATGAGCGGGCGGTCGCTGACGAACTCGACCTGCCACATCCCGATGCCGGGAAGCGGCTTCAGGAGCCGCGCCTGCAGCTCGCGGTTCGGCCCGAACGCGGCAACCTGCCCTTCGCGGCACCTGCGCCCGGAACCGATGATCGCGTTCCAGCGCAGCGCATCCTTCGCCGCCGTCATCGACGGGCGCCCATCGTCCGCATCCGTCGGCGCGGCGTTGACCATCAGCACCTCGACGGAACCGTGCGTGTCGGTCCATTCGCCGACCAGGCGGGCGGGAAAGACCTTGGTGTCGTTCACGACCAGCAGGTCGTCGGCCGTGATGTAGTCGGCGATGTCGGCGATATGCCGGTGCTCGACGACCCCGGTGTCGCGGTGAAGGACCAGCATCTTCTCCGTTCCCCGCCTCTCGGCAGGGTGCTGGGCGATGAGCCGCTCGGGCAGCGGATACCAGAACTGACGCGTCTTCATGGGCCGCGTATTATATCACATCCGGATGTTCTTCACGGCCACGCGCGTCGCCTTGTTCAGCTCCTTCCAGAGCGTCTTGGCGTCCGCCGCCGCCAGGACGAACGGCAGCTTCTCGCCGTCCTCGAACGTCCTGGCGATGGCCGCGATCAGCTTCAGGTAAAACGGCGAGGCGATGACCGGAAAGGCCGTGAAGAAGACGAGGTGCACCCGCTCGCCGTTCCAGTCGATTCCCGCCGGAGCCAGTCCGCAGGCAAAGGTCAGCACGCCCTCCTCCACGCCGCGCATATGCGGAAAGGCCAGGCCGTTGCCGACCGCCGTCGTCAGGATCCGCTCCCGCTCCAGCGCCGCCCTGACGACGGCATCGGCGTCAGAGACGGCGCCCTCCTTCGCCAAGACCGCGACAAGTTCCGCCATCGCCTCCGACGGCGTCGTCGCCTTCAGGCGCGGCACCATCAGCTTCGCCGTGCTGAAGCGCGAAAGCAGGAACTTGGGGTCGGGCTCGCCGGTGCGCACGCCCGTCGCCCTGACCTCCGGAGCGTAGAGGATGCGTCCGCAGCTGCCGCAGGCCGTCATGCGGTCGCCGGCGATGACGTGCTGCAGGACGGACATGGGTACCTTCAGCCCGCAGGCCGAGCAGTTTCCCTTCGACAGGGGCGCCATGAAGATGCGGCTTTTGAGCGACAGCCGGCGGTAGAGACTCGCCGTCTCCGGATCGAGCCGTTCGACCAACCGCGCCAGTTCGGCCGTCAGGGCCTCCGCCTGCTCCCGCGCGCCCACGCTCGCCGCTTCGTCCCGGATCAGCACCATGTGCTGAATCTGACGCAACAACCCGATCCGGCCCTTCTCCGCCCCGGACCGGACAACTCCCGCTGGTTCGACCTGATTTTTTCTCGCCATGACCGCTCATCCCTCCGTTGTCTTCACATCGCATTATAGCCGGGAAATGTTAACGCTTCGTTAACTGTCCCGAAATGGCGCCCTGGCGGACGCAAAAAACGGGCGGCCGCAGAGGCCCGAGGGGCTTATTTGCCGGAAAGCTGCCGGGCGCGGGCGAGCACCTGCTCGGCCAGGTCGAGCTTGCCGAGCTTTTTCAGGCACATGCCGAAGTTGTGCACGGCGACGGCGTCGTTCGGGCGGATCAGCACCAGCGTCTCGTAGCACTTCATCGCCTGCAGCAGCCGGCCGACGGCCAGAAACCCCTTCGCGTTGCGGTTGAGGTTGTCGATGCGCTCCAGCAGCAGCGGGTCGTTCGGATTGCGCAGCGCGGCCCGCGCCCAGATGTCGGTCGCCCGCTCCTCGCCGGCCTTGTCCGTCGCCTTCGCCGCCAGCATATTGCCCTTCAGGATCTCGCGCCGGACGACCTGCATCGAGCGGATCTCCGCCAGCACCGACTTCAGGACGTCCTCGTCGACGCCCGTCGTGTCGAGCCAGTCCAGCTGCGGAATCTCCCGGGTCACGAACCATTCGGGGACGACCGTTCCCTTCAGCGGCGCATCGAACGCCGGCAGGATGTCCGTACGCGTGCCCGCATAGCTGGCGAACACTTCGGGGAGCGACATCGTGCAGGTCTCGTCGTTTGCAAACTCCTCCATCGCCCGCGCGAGGGAAACCGCATTGGTCGACTGGTTGCCGATCAGCAGCCACCGGGACTCGCCCGGCATCCAGACATGGACCTCCCGGCCAGGGAACTCAGTCAGCACCCGGCGGAATTCGCGGGCGGTCATGCCCTTCACGTCGATCACCCGGGCGCTGTGTTCGGACGGCGACGTCCGCTCCAGCCGGCAGATGCGGTAGATCGCCGCCTTGACGGGCGCGGCGACCTCCGATTCCGCCACGGCCGTCTTCGCCTTGTCCTCGCGGGAACAGCCGCCCGCCAGCAGGACGGCGGCAAGCAGCGCCGAGAGCCGTCTCACAGCGACCCCCGCACGGATGCCACGCATTTCGCCACGACGCCCTGCCGTCGCGCCACGGCCGCCTGCGCCCGTGCGCCCAGCCCGCCGTCGTCCGCCAGCAGCCGCTCGATCTGCGCGGCCAGCTCCTCAAGCCCGCCGACCTGCACGATCGCCTCGGCCGCCAGCAAGTCGCTCATCACCGGACGGAAGTTCTCCGTATGCGGGCCGACGACCGTCGGCTTGCCGCACAGGCACGGTTCGATCATGTTCTGCGCCCCGTGCGCACACAGCGACTTGCCGACAAAGACGACGTCGGCGATGCCGTAAAGGCCCATCAGCTCCCCCGTCGTGTCCGCAAGATAGACGGGCGGCGTCCCGGCCGGCGCCGCACCGGCGGCGGAGGGCGACGACGCGGCCGACGGGCGGGAGCGGCGAACGCAGCGAAAGCCGCATTGCCCGATGTTCGCCTCGACGGCATCGGCCTTCTCGAAATGACGCGGGGCCAGGACGAGCTTCAGCGGCGCGTCGGGGCGGGAAGCCGCCGGACTGCCGACGAGCCTACGGTAGAGCCGCAGCAGGGCCTCGTCCTCGCCCGGCCAGGTCGAGCCGCCGAGCAGGATCCGCCCCTCGCCGATCCAGTCGCGCAGTTCGCGCTCCTTCGCCTCGTTGCGGTGCGCGACGTCGAACTTGAAGCTGCCCGTCACCTCGATCCTGTCCGCCGGCGCGCCAGCGGCGACCAGCCGCGCCTTGTCCAGCTCGGACTGCGCGAAGATGCGCGTGAAGGCGGCAAGGACGTCCCGGAAGAAGAACCGCGCCAGCCGGTAGCGCGGCGCACTCCGGTCGCTGACGCGCGCGTTGATCAGGTAGAGCGGAATCCCGTGCCGCCTGGCCTGAAGGATGAAATTGGGCCAGAGCTCCGACTCGGTCAGCACGACCGCGCGCGGACGCACCGTCCGCAGCGCACTCTTGACGAAGTTTGGGAAGTCGAGCGGATTGTAGATGAGCACGTCCTTCGCCGTCACCTCGCGTTCAGCCATCTTCCAGCCGGTCGACGACGTCGTCGAAAAGCAGAAGCGCACGTCCGGCTCGACCTTGCGCCATTCGCGCATCAGCTGGCCCGCGACCTGCACCTCGCCGACCGAGACGGCGTGGATCCAGACGGGGGCATCCGCCGCGCCGCCGGTCTGGCGGGACGGCGCATGACGGTCGAAGAGCGGACGGTTGCCGCCGAAAAGGCCGTCGGGATAGAGGGCGAAGCGGTCGCCCATGCGCGCCGCGTATCCGCCGCGCCGCACCATGCGGATCAGGAAGCCGGGCAGGAGGAACGGATAGACGAACGCGAAGAGCAGGTTGTAGACGGCCCACTTCATGCGACAAGCCGACGCGCCTCAGATGCCCGACGGCTGCGCCAGGACGCCGAAGGGACTCAGGGTCGCTCCGGCGGCGACGTCCGCAAGCACCGGCACGCCGCAGGCGACGGTCGCGCCCTTGCCGACGGTCATGCCGGGAGCAGTGCAGCTGTTCGTGCCCATGAAGGCGTCCTCGCCGATCGTCGTATGCCCCGACAGCGAGACGCCCGGGGCGATGTTCGCAAAGTCGCCCACGACCGAATCGTGCCCGACGCCCGCCCGGGCGTTGACGATGACGAACTTGCCGATCTCGGTGCCGACGGACACCACCGCCTCGACGGCGATGAAGGTGCCGTGCTTGAACTCCGTCGTCGGCGACACCTGCGCCGACGGGTCGATCAGCGCCGGGAAGTCATGGCCGCGAAGCTGCGCGTAGACCTTGCGGCGGACCGCATTCGCGCCGATGGCGATGAAGACGGACGCGCCGGGATAGTCCCGGGACGCCTTTTCCGCCGAGCCGAGCAGCGGATACCCCTCGAAGTTGCCCGCCGCCTTCGCCGGGTCGTCGTCGGCGAAGCCGATCACGTTCCAGACGGGTTCGGCAGCCGCGGCGTTGATGCGCTCGACGGTCCAGACCGCCTCGCGGCCGAATCCGCCGGCGCCGACGATGAAAAGGTCACGCATGGGATGTTCCTCCTTGAATTGACGTTCTACCTGACGATGCGCACGCGGAGCACCGCTTCGGACGCCTCCAACGCCTTGACGACGTCGGCCGGAATCGCCGTGTCGGTGTCGATCAGCGTGTAGGCGAAGTCGCCGCGGGACTTGTTGGCAATCGCGTCGATGTTGATCTTGGCGTTGCCGAGAATCGACGTGAAGGTACCGATCATGTTGGCCTCGTTCCGGTGGCAGATCGCCAGGCGCGCGGCCTTCTTCGCAAGCCCGAGCGTGCAGGTCGGATAGTTGACCGAGTTGACGATGTTGCCGTTTTCGAGGAAGTCGCGGATCTCCCTGACGGCCATGACCGCGCAATTGTCCTCGGCCTCTTCCGTCGACGCGCCGAGGTGGGGAATCACGATACAGCCCTTCTGGCCCGCCGTCGTCGCGTTCGGGAAGTCGGACACGTACTTGCGGACCTTCCCGGACTCCAGTGCGGCCAGCATGTCCTTCTCGTTCACGAGCGCGTCGCGCGCGGCGTTGACGACGATGACGCCGGTCTTCATCATCGCGATCGCCTCGGCGTTGATCATGCCCCTGGTCGAGTCGAGCGCCGGCACGTGAATGGTGATGAAGTCGCAGTTCCGGTAGATCGTCTCGACGTCCTTGCAGTGATGCACCGTCCGGCTCAGGTTCCAGGCGGCGTCGATCGACAGGTAGGGGTCGTAGCCGTAGACCTCCATGCCGAGGCCGATCGCCGCATTGGCGACCTTCTGGCCGATGGCGCCGAGGCCGATGACGCCGAGCCGCTTGCCCATGATCTCGGTGCCGGCGAAGGCCTTCTTCGCCTTCTCGGTCGCCTTGCCGATCGCGGGGTCGGCGGCATTCGCCTTGACCCACTCGACGCCGCCGACGATGTCGCGGCTCGCCAGCAGCATCGCGGCGATCACGAGTTCCTTGACCCCGTTGGCGTTCGCACCCGGGGTGTTGAAGACGACGATGCCCTTCTTGGCGTACTCCGCATGGGGAATGTTGTTGACGCCCGCGCCGGCGCGCGCGACCGCCAGGAGATTAGCGCCGGGAACCAGCTCGTCCATCTTCGCGGACCGCACGAACACGGCGTCCGCCTCCCCGAACGTCTCCGTGCGGACGTAGTTTTCGGTCAGGTTCTCCAGCCCGCACGCCGCGATCGGGTTCAGGCAGCTGTACTTGTACTTCATCGTTTCTTCCTTCTTCCGTAGAGCTTATCGTGGAATTGGCCGTCACGCATGACGACTGCCCCGTATTATACCACAAATCGGCGCCGACGCCGGCCTCCCGCCGGACAGGCCCGTCCCGCCGCCAGATACGCGACGACGGCGGCGGAAATCGAAACGAGGCTCTTGTTCCCCGAAGCCCTATCGCACGAGAAGGCCCAGCCCACGATTCGGGGCCAGTCTGATTCCCGTCGAGGTGCAGGCAATCTTCCACTGATTCGGAACGCCGACAATCTCGAACGGCTGCGCCGGATAACGAATCGACGTCGCTTTCAACAGGTAGGACGACCTCAGCGTCGACGCCTCCTCGGTCAGCACCGCCGTATCGGTCATTTTCAACTGCGCGACACCCGTCAGGTCGAGAACGCCGTCGATCGCCGTCGTTTCGCGGTCGATGAACTTGCGAGCCGACAGTTCAAGCACCCCGGTCAGGACGAGATCGCCGTTCTTCACCGCGCCGCCTGTTCCGCCTACGCCGGAGAAAGTCGCCGCGAGGTTGTTGAGATCAAGCGTCGCTCCCTGCTGCAGGACGAGTTTCGTGCCGGCGGGGATCGCCCCTTCGACGGTCTGCCTCAGAATTCCCGCTTCAACGGTCGTCGGACCTGCATAGGTGCAGACACTGCGCAATTCGAGAATTCCGACGCCGCGCTTGACGAGGCCACCGCCCGAGACGTCGCCGAGCGTACAAGCCGTCACGACGGATCCCTTACAACCGCCGCCCGTGAAGACGGCCGTCGCCTCGGTATAGCCCCAGCCCGGGGACGTGACGACCACGTTGGTCACGGAATTCTGCTCGACATCGAACAGCGCGACTGCCGTTGCGCCCTGGCCGTCACCGACGATCTCAACAAATGGCGCACCGACGTAGTCCGTCGTCTCGGGACAGGCAACCGCCGTTACCCCATTGCCAGCGCCCGGCGCCAAGAGCGGCGCACTGACGTAGGCCAGCGTGTCCTTGTTTCCGTCCACCCGGAAGATCGCGCCCTTCGGATACACCGTCACGCGCGTCGGGAGATGATCCGCATTGAACAGGTTATCCTGGAGACGACGCCGGAAGACACCCCCGTTGAAGTTCACATAAAAGTCGTTGTTGACGAGTTCGGTGACAGCAGCAGTCGAAGGCAAATAGCCCGTCTCGCGCTTGTGAATGTTGTTCGCATAAAGCGTACCGCCGTCGATCAAGTTGAGATAGGACTTGAAATTCGAGTGCGCCCCGCCGTAAAAGTTTCGCGTCTCGGTCTGCGCCGTTCCGGCGATCGTCCAGTTCGCGAACGGATGAAAAGTATCGTCGCAGCCCGTGCCGCTTGTATTGCCGAGCGAAATGTCCTGCGTAATCGTCGTAAAGGTTCCTGCGGCCTGATAGACGACACCCGTTCCGCCGGCACCCAGATTGACGGAATTGGCGCCCATCTTCCATTCACCGCCATTCTGCCGGAAGATGCCAATCCCGTTTCTTCCGCCGACTGCCATCGGATAGTTCGCGTACAAGCAGCCCTGCTGAAGTTCGTAATAGCCGTAGCCTCCGTTGTCCGCAAGATTGACCGACGTCTTTTCCACGGCCGCGACTTCGCCGCCGCGCTGATAGACGGCGCCGGCGGCGATCTGACCGTCGGTCATCTTGGCAGCGTCGTTATACGTCACAAATCCGCAGCCGAAGCCATTCGTCAGCACGGCCCCGTCGCGAACGTCCACAATGCCGACCGTTCCCGGAGTGCAGCCGACGTTGATCACCCGTGGCGTCGTGGCGCCTTGCAAAACGCCCCGATAGTTCTCGCCGAAAACCAACCGCGCAATGGGGGTGATGCCGTAGTCCGACGAGACGCTCACCGTGCCGCCCTGCCCGCTCTCGTCATGGAAGCTGAAAAAGCCGTCGTCCAGCGTCAGGAGGCCGCGGCGCACGCAGCTCGTCGCCATCACCACGGGACTGGCCGCATCGTCAGACCCAGTAATCGAAAAGCCCGCCCCCGTCGACAGAAGCGCATTATAGCAGCTTGCAGGAGTTCCCAGATCGATCCTTTCGTCCTCTGGCGTGTCGACAATGCAATACTGGCAGATGCCGCTCGTCAGATACTGGTTAAGGTGTTCAGAAGTCCATCCGTCCGGATTGCTCGCCGACTTGGCCCGCAGATAAACGCGGCAACTCGCGGTAAGCGCCGGGAGCGTCACGCTTCCGTCGATCACGGGAAGGGAACCGTCAACCGCCGCACAGATCGAGCCGCTGTTGCCCATGGCGACACCGCCCGTAAAGGTATTCTCGCTCAACAGGTTGATCGTCGCCAAATTGTAGACGACGAGTTGGCCTGCGCCCGAAACCTTGCCGCCCAACGTCATTTGGAAACCTTTCGTCTGCGCGGCACTCGATCCGACGCCGAAAGCCACCCCTTCATCCAGGATCGTCGGGCCGGACCAGACGTTCGAGAGTTCTTTATCCGTCCCGCTGCCCGGATGCACATTCGTCGTCCGCTTCACATGAAGCGTCCAGGTGCAGGGTATCCGCCAGTCGTAAAGCGACAGCGTACCGCCGTCCAGGACGAACTCGTGCGCATCGCCCCCGATAAAGCCGCACCCGCCCGTCGCCTGAACGCTGCCGGCCGTCTGGATCACGTCGCCGGGATTCAGCATCTGCCCGAAACGCCACATGCAGCCGGTGGCATTCGTCAGCGTATGCCCGCCGAAGTCGATGATCGAGCCGGAACCGGTATTGATGCTGCCCCAGTTTTTCGCGCCGCCCATCTTGGCGTCATCCGTCAACGTCAGCTTGTAGAAGAGATAGTTCTGATTTTCCCCGGAAAGCTGGACGGCACCCGCCCCGTCGTGTCCGGAGCCGGCGATCCTGACCTCGACCCCGGCCAGGGAGATCGCGTTTTGCGTCCCGTTGTAGACGAGGAGCGACGAACCGCTCTCGATATTGACGACCGTTCCGGACTTGCCGAGTCCGTCCGCACTCGTAATCCGAATCGCGCCGCCCGACCGGACGGTGATCGTGCCCTTAAAGCCCGTCAAGCCGTCAGTCGTCAGCACACCCGCACCTTCCTTGACGAGTTCCGTTTCGCTGCCGCCGTTGAGCGTGGACATTTCGTCGGCGGTCAGGGCGCGGTCTTCGTCAACCCTCAACGTCAACGCCTGAACGCCACCCGTCAGGGCAACGACAGACAGCCCGAACAGAAACTTGCGCCAATCGGGGTGAAACGCGGTTCGGCTTGATGTATCACGCATGAATGTTCTCCTTCGTTGTACTTGATTACGATTACATTTCCGCGCTCGACGAAGCAGACCGCCGAAGATCCGTCCGTCCCCAGAACGGGGATGCGGGCAGGCCCTCGCGGTTGTAGAGATTGGCCTTGCCGAGAGGCACGGCCTCATAGGCATAACGAACCGCCGTCGGCTCGGCCACCTCCGGCGACGAAACGACGACCGTCGGTCCGTCGATCCGCGCCGTGGCCGGATGCCACACGCCGTCGATGCCGGCGATCACGAACCCCTTCAGCTCCGCAACCGGCCTCGGCATCACGACCGGCGCGTCCGGATCCTTTTCGGCAGCCATCAGACCGCTACCGACATGGTCGAAAGCGATGCGCAGGGACTTCCGCTCGCGAACGACATCACGGAACAGCGGACCTGACGCGACGAGGTCCGAACGCCCGTAGACATCGCGAAGCGCCCACCGCGCGAAGCGCTCGCCGACGTCAAGCTTATTGCGGAAATGAATGTCCTTCTCGTTGCCGACGTCGAAGGTCACGACGAGACCCGAATGCGGCAGCCGCCGGTGCATTTCGAGCTGCACGTCCCGCATCGTCTCGAAGCCCTGCTTCGGCGCATCAAGCGCCGTGCTGACGTGTGTCCACTGCGGATCGCGCCAGGACGAAAGCTGCGCAAGGTAGAACGGCAGCTTGCGTCCCCACATCGTCCGCCAGTGATCGACCATTGTCGCCAATTTCTCCCGGTAGCGAACGGCGCCCCAGTTCGCCTCGCCCTGATACCAGAGCGCACCGGCAATGCGCATCGGCGCAAGGGGACGCACCATGGCGAGGTCCTGGCCCCCGCCCGGCAGAAACTGATCAATCGAACACCCGCCCCAATTGTCGTCGACAATGCCAATCGGCACGCCCGTCTCCCGGTTGACCGCCCGGGCGAAATAATAGCCGATTGCAGAGACAGGCCCGAGCGCCTTCTCGCCGACGCAGACGCGCCACGGCAGACAGGCGACGTCCTCAACGACGTTCGTCGCGCGGACCTTGGCGATTTTCAGATGACGGATGCCGGGGTATTTCGCCGACTCGGCGAAAGCCTCCGCTTCGCCGATGACGTGCGCACCGAAGGGCCACTCCATATTGCTCTGTCCGGAACACATCCAGACATCACCCACGAGCACGTCCTCGAAGACAAGGCCGTCGTCCCCGCCGACGATGGTCAGGCGCATTCCCTGTGACGAAGCCGGCTGCGCGGGCAATTCGACCCGCCAGGCACCTTCCGCCCCGACAACCGTCTGGGCCTTTGTGCCGCGAAAGCGGACGAGCAGACGATCACCCGGAGTTCCGAATCCCCAAACCGGAATCGGACGGTCACGCTGCACGACCATGTGATTCGAGAAGACGCCGGCCGGACGTATCTCGCGGAAATGGACGTCGGCGACGTTCTGGAGGCGCACACGGTCGGACACGCGGCCCGATGCCGTCCGGATGTCGTTGTGGCGCAACGTGAGGTCCGTACACCCCAATACGTCAATGCCGATCGACGCATGCTCAATGCGGTTCGAGATGAAGGAAATGTTGCGGTGCGAATCCGCGAGCAGACAGCCGCCCTTCTTGCCCGGCGTGCCGCCGACCCAGATCGCCGTGCCGCGGCCGGACCGCACGATGCGATTGTTGCGCACCATGACGTTCTTGCCGCAACTCGCCTCCAGCCAGATATAGCTCATCGAAATCTTGATGCCGAGATCGAACGGCGCCTCGATCAGGTTGTCTTCGACGATTCCATCCGAGGCCTGCACGATGATTCCGCGCGCACGCGCACGGCCGAAGCGGTTGCCCTTGACGACAAAACCGTTGCTCGTCCGCCGGTTCGAACAGATGATGGCGCCGCGCGCGAGATCAATCGGGCGGTCGAACGTGATGCGTCGCCCTAAATTCGCGGTCTTCGGAACGCCGGGCCACATGCGCTGGCGGAGGAGAAAATCCATTTCATCCTGCGTCGTCCCCCTGTCCGGCACAATCGCCGTCACCGTCGCATCGGGCAGGCACCGCCCCTCCCATGTCATCACTTGAACGGTGTCGCCCGGCTCGATCTTCAACGCCTGGCCGCTCCCGACGACGCGATAGTCCCGATCCGCCCCCTCCATAACGACGGCATACCAGCCGCTCACGTTGATGCAGTCGTCGCAATGATAGCGAGCGGTGCAATCGATGACGCGAAAGCCCTGAATCGACCCGCGGCAATTGAACGCGTCGTGATTGCCGCTACGAAGGCGTTTCAGCCCTCTCCGGGCAAAATCCCTCTCTGGCGGACAGCGATCCAGCACGCAGCGCATATAGGTGTTGGCCGTGCCGGCGATATCCATGAAACCGACGCCCATCGGTGTCGAATAGACCGTCACGTCCTCCAGCGTACAGGTCACGCAATCCTGCATCCATGTCGCCGCCCATTCAACCGGGCGCGTCATGTCCTTGATGCTCCAGACCGCGATGTCCCCGACCTCGCCGCGACGATCCGTTCCGCCCGTAATGCGATAGGTGTCGGGACCTGTCCGCCGGACGGCGATGTGATCCAGATAGCGCATCGGATTCTTGAGTTCCAGCGTCTCCTTGTCGTACGCCTGCACGGGCCAGATCTCGGCGCAGCCCCTGCCGTCCGGATCGTCCGGACACGGATAGCCCGCGATAACGCGCACGTCCCAGCTCTTCTCGGCGTCAACCTGCTCGATCACCGCCTGCGTGAACGGCAACGTCTCGTAATCGATTGTCAGGTTCTTGACGGTGACGTTCGTACACGCCGAAAGTCGGAGCATCTGCGAACGCACCTTGCCAATCAACTCGCCCCCCTGGAAGTCGATCGTCACATCACGCTGCCCGTGAAGCGACAAATAAACCGTCCGATTCGTCGGCAAGTTGACGAAATAGCGGTCCTTCGGCACCACGACACGCTTCTCCCCGCGGGCAAGGGCTTCATTGACGTACAGAATCGGGTCAATCGCCTCCGCCCAACCAACAGCAACCGAAAGCGAGAGGGACATGAGGACCCATGTTGTGATTCGTTCAAGCATGCTTAACAGTTCCGCTTATTTGACGGCATTTTATCAAATAGCCGTCAGTTTGGACAATCCTTCTGCCGAATGATTACGCCATCAATAAGCGAATGATTACGCCAAATTTGATATAATGTCACTGATGCGTCCCCCAACAGACCAATACCTTTCGCCCAAGCGCGTGCTCCTGGCAATCCCCACGTCGGGAGCGGACGGACGCGCCCGGATATCCGGCATCAACCGTTGGCTCAGCGAAGGACACGATTGGGATACGGTCATCATTCGAACCCGTGAAGACTTCACCGTCAAAGCCGTGACCGACGAAATGTCCCATGGCCTTGACGGTGCCATCATCGGCATGCCTTACAATCTCGATGTTGGCCAGCTCATCATCCAGACCGACTTGCCGCTGGCAATCATGACGACAGCGCTGACGGAACGCACACTTGCGAATCGCCCGAAAACCGTTTTCGCCCTGATTGACAACCGGGAGCTTGGACGTACGGCGGCGACTTACTTCCGGTCGCTCGGACGCTTCGCCGCCTATGCCTACGTTCACGACGCCCGACACAGCAGTTGGTCTGAAGAGCGGCTGGCCGGTTTTATGTCCATTCATCCGGACTGTCAGATCTTCATCGGAGAGCGCGAAAGCGACAATACCATCGACCGACTCAAGAACGAACAGCTCGCCGCGTTTCTTTCCGACCTGCCGCACCCCACGGCACTTCTTGCCGCCAACGACATCATCGCCGAGCAGGTCCTCGCCGCCTGTCGCGCACAGGGGCTTCGCGTACCCAATGACATCTCCGTCATGGGCATCGACAACGATACGGTGACCTGCACGGCGGCGCGACCGGCGCTCTCAAGCCTCGAGCCGAACTTCAACGAGGCTGGTTATCGCGCGGCCATGATGCTGGACGCGCTCATGCACGGCCGACAACTGCGGCGATGGACAAAACAGCCAGGCGTTCTACGCACGGTCGAAAGAGATTCGACGCAACGGATCGCCCCCGCCTCCAGACTCGTGCGCGATGCGCTCGACTTCATCGAAGTCAACGCCTGTCTCGGCATCAAGCCGTCCGACGTCATCAACAATCTGCGCGTCTCCCGTTCGCTGGCCAATCTGCGCTTCCGCGAGCTGACGGGAAAGTCCATCGGCCAGGTGCTGACGGAACGCCGCCTGGCAGAATGCGAGCGGCTGCTTCGGACGACAGACTGGAAGTTCATCCGAATCGCCGAGTCAGTCGGCTACGCCAACCCCGACATTCTGCGCAATCTTTTCCGATCACGGCATGGAATCGGCCCGACCCGCTGGCGCGCGAAGGAACGTCGCGGCGACGCACTTCCTACCTGATAATTCGCACACCGACGGAATTAGTGAATGAGGGGGACAGCCCCTCGGTAAAACGAGGAAAAACGAGGGGACAGGCCCTCGGGGAGGTGTGGAAAAATGGCGGAATACTGGCGGATTTTATCGCTTATCTTGAGGGCGGGGCTATCTGCATATCACAATGCGGATTCTTTGCGCAAGCGCGGATGAAACCGCTTCCGGATGGTGAGAATGAGGGGACAGGCCCTCGGCGAGGTGTGGAAAAATGGCGGAATAGTGGCGGATTTTATCGCTTATCGTGAGGGCGGGGCTATCTGCATATCACAATGCGGATTCTTTGCGCAAGCGCGGATGAAATCGCTTCCGGATGAAGTGAACGGCAGCATCAGAATCCCCGGGAGGAGCGTTTCAACGGCACGAAGTCGGATAAACGGACGCAATGAGGGTTCTCCTGCAGAGAACGGCTGGTTTGCGGCTGAACGGCCGTCAGCGTACGATCAGGCGGGCGACCCCTACTTGAGTTTGAACCCGCTCACGCTACGGGATGGTGCGCTCGCCTATTCAACTACGACTCGCCCGGTCGCCCGCCGGACAAGCTCGTCCCGCTGCCGGACGCGCGACAGGAATCGGACGTGCAGCCAGAACGGGGGGATCGTCGCCAGCTGGCAAATGACGTCCGAAACCGGAAGCGCGAGCCAGATCGCCAGGACGGCGTCGGACATGACGTGCGGCAGGATCCAGATGCACGGGATGAGGATGACGCCCTGCCGCAGCGTCGAAAGGAAGATGGCCGTGCGCGGATGCCCGATGGACTGGTAGTAGGTCGTCGCCAGCACGTTGATGCCGATGCACCAGATCATGCAGTTGGCGATCGTCAGGTCGTGGGCGGCGATGCCGAGCAGCGTCGGATTGTCAGCGGACACGAACAGCCGCGCCAGCAACCTCGGGAACGGGGGTACGACCTGCACGGCGCAGGCGAGAACGCAGAGAACGGTCACCGCCCAGAAGCCGAGCTTCAGCGCCTCCTTCACGCGGCGGAAGTTCCGCGCCCCCCAGTTGTAGCCGAAGATCGGCTGCAGCCCCTGCTCCGCGCCGAGAATCGGCATCATCGTCAGGATCATCACGCTTTGAAAAACGCCCAACGAGGCGATCTGCGTCGTCGCCGTCGCCTCGTCCGCCGCCCATTTTCCGAAAGCCGCCGCCAGCGAGACGTTGATGGCCGCGTCGAGCAGGTTCTGGAGGAACGGCGCCAGCCCGATGGACGACGTCCGCCAGAGATACTCGCGATAAAGCCCGATGCGCCGCCACCGCAGGCGCACCACAGTCCGTCCGGTCAGGTAGTAGCCGACCGCCCAGAGGAAGCTGCAGCCCATCGCGACGTTCGTCGCCCACGCCGCGCCCTCGATGCCCCCCGGGGTTATCAGGTACGCCGTCCGGTGCGCGAGAAACGCCGGCGCCGGAAGGCCGAAGATGAAGAGCGGATCGAGGACGATGTTGACGCCGAACCCGACGGCCAGCGACAGCATCGACTTGACGGCGCCGCCCTCGGCCCGCGTCAGGGCCGAAAGGCCGAAGGCGAGATGCGAGAACAGGTGGGAGAAGACGACGGTCCGCAGGTACGAGCGCGCCTCGGCAAAGGCCTCCGGGGAGACTTTCGCCCCGCCGCACCAGCCCAGCACCATATCCGCGTTCAGGAAGACGAGCGGCGGCAGGACGAAGAAGAACAGGAGCTTGATGGCGATCAACTCGCCGACCAGCTTCTCGCAGCCGGCGAAGTCGTTTTCGCCGAGCTTGATCGACAGGACGGACGCGTGCCCCGCGCCGACGAAGACGCCGAACGCCCCGAAGAGCATCATCACCGGGAAGGTCAGCGTGAGGCCCGCCATCGCCGCCTCGCCGCATCCCTGCCCGATGTAAAAGCGGTCGACGACGGCATAGAGCGCGTTCAGCGTCATCGCGACCAGCGCCGGCCACGAATACTTCAAAAGAAGACGCCCGAGAGACCCCCGGGCGAGTTCTTCCAGACTTGCGACCTTCCTCTGCATGCCCGGCTAGAAGACCACCGCGACATCCGGCAGTTCCCTGCGGATGCGCGCCATTTCGGCCGCCGGGAGATTGAGGTCGCCGAGCTGCAGCGACTGCAGTTTCTTCCAGCCGTCAAGGTTCTCCGGCAGCTTCGTCACCTGCGTGCGGGAGAAGGAGAGGTTCTTCAGCCCCCGCTTCTCCGCCAGCCAGGCGGGAATCTCCTTCAGGGGATTGCCGGAAAGATCGACGTCAGTCAGGGACGGCAGGTCCTTCAGCGTCGCGGGAACGCTTGTCAGCCGGTTGTTCCGCAGATAGATGCGCCGCAGCTTGACCAGGCCCTTCAGGTCCGGCAATGCCGTCAGCCGGTTGTCGTTGAGCCGCAGCCACTTGAGATTGACGAGCTTCTCGACGCCGTCCGCCTTCTCCAGCTGATTGCGGTCGAGATTCAGGTAATCCGCCGCGAGGACGACCTCGGGAACGGCCTTCAGGCCCCTGTCGCTCAGGTAGACGCGGTTCTCGGCCGGAACCGACTTGTACGCCGGCTCCGGCTCGTTGAAGCAGCCGGCGAGCAGCAGCACGGGGAGGAGCAGGAGCGACGGCGGAAGGATTCCGCCGCAGCGCCATCTCCCCAAGCCGAGCGACCGCATTCCGCCCTCTCCCCTTCGCCGCCTCACGACCGCCCTCCGTGCGTCACTGCGCGGCCGCCGCAGCCGCGACGATGCCGGCGAAGTCGGCCGCCTTGAGGGCCGCGCCGCCGATGAGGCCGCCGTCGATGTCCTTCTTCGCGAGCAGTTCGGCCGCGTTGCCCGGCTTCATCGAGCCGCCGTACTGAATGCGGACCGTCTCGGCCGTCTCGGCGCCGACGAGCTTCGCCAGGGTCGCGCGGATGAGCGCGTGGACTTCCTGGGCCTGGTCGGGCGTGGCGGTCTTGCCGGTGCCGATCGCCCACACGGGTTCGTAGGCGATGACGAGCTTCGCGCAGTCGGCCGCCGTCACGTCCTTGAGTCCGACGTTCAGCTGACGCTCGATCACCTCGACGAGCTGGCCGGCCTCGCGCTCCTCAAGCGTCTCGCCAATGCACATCATGCAGGTCAGCCCTGCGGCAATCGCGGCACGCGTGCGGAGGTTGACCGTCTCGTCGGTCTCGCCGAAATACTGGCGGCGCTCGCTGTGGCCGGTGATGACGTACTTGCAGCCAGCATCGACGATCATGCCCGTCGAAATCTCGCCCGTATACGCGCCGGACTCCTTCCAGTGGCAGTTCTCGGTGCCGATGCCGACTTGCGTACCCGCAGCGGCGGCCACGGCGGCCGGGACGTCGATCGCCGGCGTGCAGCACACGACCTCGACGTTCGCATAGTCCTTCGTCGCCTCGGCGACGGCCTTGACCAAGGCCGCCGTCTCCGACGGCTTGACGTTCATCTTCCAGTTGCCAGCGATGATCTTCTTCCTGCTCATTTTGTCCTTCCTTTGAATCTGCGGTGCTTGACACCGGCCTGTTTGAAAACGTCCTTGACCGTATCGAGAAAGGCGTACTCGCCCGAATAGACGACCTCCCGGATGCCGGCGTTGACGAGCAGCTTCGCGCACGTCAGGCACGGCGAGACGGTCACGTAGACCGTCCCGCCCTCGATGGCGTGGCCGTGCTGGGCGGCCTGGCAGATCGCGTTCTGCTCGGCGTGCACGCACAGGCATTCCTCCAGGTGCGCCCCGCTCTGGGTGACGCCCGAACAGCGCGGACACCCGCCCTCGAAGCAGTTCGTCACGCCATAGGGAGTTCCGTTGTAGCCGGTCGCGAGAATGTGCCGGTTGCGGACGACCACCGCGCCCACGTGGCGGCGCGAACAGTTGGACCGCGTGGCGACGACCGTCGCCAGCTCCATGAAGTACTCGTCCCAGCTCGGACGCGGATCCCTGGTCCTCTCCCTAACCATGTGATTGCATATTATAGCAAATGCCGCGGCCGGCGGGAAACCGGTCAGTGAATGTTCCCGCGCGACGGGTGCGACTTCGCCTTCGGCTTCTCCAGTTTGAGGAAGGTCGCGAACCTGAGCGCCTCCGCCGGAATCTCGTCCCCCGTCGTGTCCGGCATGTCCTTCAGGTCCGGCGTCTCGGCGTGGGTGTGATGAAACCTCGTCTGCGGACTGACGACCCTGCGCAATTCGGCCTTGAACGTCTCCAGCCCCTCACGACTTGCGCACGACAGGCAGATCGGCGTGACGCCCGTCTCCTTGACGAAGCGCGGCAGGTTCTCCCGCGCGGCCTCGGCGTCCATCTTGTTCGCCAGGACGAGGCACGGGCGCTCCGCCAGCTCGGCGGAATACTCGACAATCTCCCGCCGCAGGACCTCGTAGTCCTGCCACGGCTCGCGGTTGTCCGTCCCCGCCATGTCGATGACATAGACCAGGACCTTCGACCGTTCGAGATGCTTCAGGAACGCCAGCCCGAGGCCGACGCCCTTCGCCGCGCCTTCGATGATGCCGGGAACGTCCGCCATGCGGATCTTGGCGTAGTCGTCGTAGACGATCGTGCCGACGACGGGATTGAGCGTGGTAAAGGGATAGGCCGCGACCTTCGGGGTCGCTGCGGAAAGGACGGAGAGCAACGAACTCTTGCCGGCGTTCGGGAAGCCGAGCAGGCCCGCGTCCGCAATCGTCTTCAACTCCAGCCGCAGCCGTCGCTCGACCGCCTCGCCCCCGGGCGTATGCTCGGTCGGCGCCTGGTTGACGGACGACTTGAAGTGGACGTTGCCGAACCCGCCGGCGCCGCCCTTGGCGACAATGACGGACTGCCCCGGCTCCGTGATGTCGGCGACCAGCAGGCCCGTGTCGAGCTCGTACACCTCCGTGCCCAGCGGCACGGGCACGACCAGGTCCTTGCCGCGCTTGCCGAACATCTTCTGGGACTGCCCCGCCCCGCCGTCCTGCGCAAAGCACTTCGGATCGTAATAGAGCGACAGCAGCGAGTTGACGTGCTCGGAGGCCTTGAAAACGACGTCGCCGCCGCGCCCGCCGTCGCCGCCGTCCGGACCGCCGAACTCGACCAGCGCCTCGCGCCGGAACGAGGTCGCGCCGTCGCCGCCCCTGCCGGAGCGGACCAGCACCTCCACCTGATCGATAAAAGTCTTGGCCTTCATGCGCTTACCCGGGGAAGACTCCCTGCCGGACCTCGTTGACGTAGGCGGAGAACGCCGCCCGCACCGTCTCCGCCAGATTGGCGTATTTCCTGACGAAGGACGGCACCTTCTCGTTCAGGCCGAGCAAGTCGTGCATGACCAGCCACTGCGCATCGCAGGCCGGACCCGCGCCGATGCCGACCGTGACGATCTTGAGCGTCGCCGTCACCGCCGCCGCCAGTTCCGCCGGCACGCATTCGAGCGTCACGGCGAAGGCACCCGCCGCCTCGACGGCCTGGGCGTCAGCGAGAATCCTCTCCGCATCCTCGCGGGTCTTCCCCTGCTGCTTGAATCCGCCGTAGGAATTGACGCTCTGCGGCGTCATGCCGACGTGCGCCAGGACGGGAATGCCGGCCGTCGTCAGGCGCCGGATCAGCCCGCAGACGGACGAGCCGCCCTCAAGCTTGACCGCATCCGCGCCCGCCTTGACGAGCGCGACGGCGTTCTCGACGGCCTTGTCGTCGCCGCACTGGTAGGAGCCGAACGGCATGTCGCCGACGACCAGCGCGTCCTTCACCGCCCGCGCGACGGCGGCGACGGACGCCAGCGTGTCGGACATGTTGACGGGCAGGGTGGTCGCGTAGCCCAGCGTGTTCATGCCCATCGAGTCGCCGACCAGGACGATCGGCACCCCGGCTTCGTCCGCCAGCCGCGCAAAACAGGCGTCGTACGCCGTACAGCAGCCGAGCTTCTCGACGCCTTTCGCCGCCCGAACGGTCGCTACATTCCATTTCTTCATCTTCCCAGCGCTCCTCCGGACGAGAATTATACCATTTCTTTTTGCTATACTATGCGGAAACATGGTCAAAAGCGGCATCACACAACAGGACCTGATTGACTGGGGCGGAACCGAGGTCTTCAATCAGGCGGTGGCCCTGTGCAACTCCGGCGACGTTTCCGACGTCCGCTACGACGACGGCACCCTGACTGTTTCCGGCAAGATCGAGCAGCCCAACGGCTGGGCGATGCCCGTTTCCTTCCAGCTGGAAGCCGACGGGCGGATCACCTCGCACTGTCCGTGCGTGACCAACCAGAAGTACGGGCAGATCTGCCGGCACGTCGTCGCCATCGGCTTCGCCCTTTCCATCCTGGAAATGGAAGACGAACCGGCGCCGGCGGACGGTGCGCCCGGGCTGGCGCCTCCGCCCCCGCCCCAGTACATCGAAGTGCCGATGGCGCCGAAGTTCTACGCGCTGGTGTCCGGCTCGCGGGCGGCCCTGTCGGTCGAACTCGACGCCTATTACGGCGACATCGACTTTCCCGCCTGCTCGGTGCAGTCCGAGCGCGTCGTCTACCTCGAAGACCCCGACGACGACCTCGTCCGCCGCGTCCGCTCGCTGAAGGCCGAGAAGGACGCCGTCGCGGCGCTGGAGGGCTGGGGCTTCCATCCGGGCTATGCGGAAGGCGACTTCCGACTCTACCTGACCGACCCGCAGAAGGTCCTGAACTTTCTCGGCGCGGGACTGCCCGCCCTGCGGCGCAGGGGCTGGCGCGTCGATCTCTCCCCGCGCCTGATGGCGCTGACGGACCAGATGCCGTCCGTCGTGCCGGTCGTCGAAGTGCGCGACGCCGCCGGCGGCGACTTCGACGTGCGCATCTCCTTCGACGCCATGGGAACCGACGTCTCGCCCGTCGAGGTCCAGGCCGCGCTCAACCGCGGCGACGGCTACATCCTGAAGGACGGCGCCGTCACCCTGCTCGACAACCGGGCCATCGAAGCGATGCGCGGCGTCTTCAGCGACTGCGCGCTCGCCGGGCAGGACGCGCCGACGGGATGGATCCGCATCAAGGGCGTCTACGGCGCCTACGTCAAGTCCTCCCTCGACCTGCTCGACAGCATCGAGGTCGAGGACTCCGCAGCCAAGCGCTGGCGGGAAGACGCCGCCGCGCGCAACGACCGCAATCCGAACGCCCGCTTCGAACCCGTCGCGCTCGGGCCGCTCGACGCGGTGCTCCGCCCCTACCAGAAGCAGGGCGTCTACTGGATGCGCTTCCTGGAGGAGGCCGGGCTCTGCGGACTGCTGGCGGACGAAATGGGCCTCGGCAAGACGCTGCAGACGCTTACCTGGCTCTCCCTGCCCCGCGTCGGACGGCGCCCGAACGCCCGGCCCGACGGCGATGCGCGGCAGCCGGCCCTCGTCGTCTGCCCGACGTCGCTGGTGCGCAACTGGGAGGCCGAGGCGCGGAAGTTCACGCCCTGGCTGAAGGTGCTGGTGATCTCCGGCCCCGACCGCGCCAGGGACTTCCGGCGGATTCCCGACGCCGATCTCGTCGTCACCTCCTACGCCCTGCTGCAGCGCGACTTCGAAGACGCCTACTGCGGCAGGGAGTTTTCCGCGCTGGTCATCGACGAGGCCCAGCACGTCAAGAACCGCGAGACGAAGAACGCCAGGTCCGTGAAGGCGATCAACGCCCGGCGGCGCCTTGCGCTGACGGGTACGCCGATCGAGAACTCCGTCGCCGACGCCTGGTCGATCTTCGACTTCCTGATGCCGGACTATCTCGGCGACTACGAGTCGTTCAAGGCCGACTACGAGGACCGGATCTCGCCGCGCGACGCCGAGGAAGCGGATCTCCGCGAATCGTCCGAGGCCCTGGCGCGGCTCAAGCGCAAGCTCCATCCCTTCATCCTGCGCCGGGTCAAGAAGACCGTGGCGAAGGACCTGCCCGACAAGATCGTCAAGGTCTCCTACTGCCCGATGTCCGACGACGCGCAGCGCGAATACGCGGCCGCGCTCGCGAAGACGCGGCGCGACGCCGGCGGCCTGGTAAGGCAGAAGGGCTTCGCCAAGTCGAAGTTCGAGATCCTGGCGATGCTGACGAAGCTCCGCCAGATCGCCTCGCGGGCCAAGGTCGAGCCGTTCATGGAGCAGCTGGCGTCCGCCATCGCGGGCGGACACAAGATCCTCGTCTTCTCGCAGTTCGTCTCCAGCCTGAAGCTCCTGCAAGGCGAGCTCCGCAAGGCCGGCGTCCCCTGCTGCTACCTCGACGGCTCCACCCGGGACCGTCTCGGCGAATGCAACCGGTTCAACCGGGAGGCGAGGATTCCCGTCTTCCTGATTTCCCTGATGGCAGGCGGCACGGGCCTCAACCTGACCGGCGCCGACATGGTCATGCACTACGACCCGTGGTGGAACCCGGCCGTCGAGGACCAGGCGACCGACCGCGCGCACCGCATCGGCCAGAGGAAGACGGTCTACGTGATGAAGATGATCGCCTCGGGGTCGATCGAGGAAAAGGTACTCGCCCTCCAGCGCCGCAAGCAGGCGATCATCGCCGCCACCGTCGACACCTCGGACGCGGCGGTCGTGGAGGCGCTGACCGCCGCCGACCTCGACGAGCTGCTGGCCTGAGGCTCAGTAGCCGCAGTCCATGATCGGCCGCTCGCAGCCGAACGTCGCGGCGATGAGCGCCGCGCGGATCCACATGCCGTTGCGCATCTGCCGCCAGTACATCGCCCGCGGATCGTTGTCGCAGCACGTGGCGATCTCGTCGCGGCGCGGCAGCGGGTGCATGATGCAGCCGTCGGACTTCAGGAGCCTGAGTTCCTCGGCGCCGAACTTGAAGCGGCTCGTGTCGATCTTCGCCGACGCCCCCTTCGCGCTGTCCCACTCGTCCTGGATGCGCGTCATGTAGACGGCGTCGGCCACCCTGACGGCGTCGCGCAGGCTGTCGCAGACCTCGAACTCGACCCCCTTCTTCGCCAGGATCATGACCACGTCGGCCGGCACCTGGAGTTCCTGCGGCGCGACGAAGATCTGCCGGACGTTCCGGAAGTTCGTCAGCAGATAGCTGAGCGAGCGCACGGTGCGGCCGCGCAACAGGTCGCCGCAGAAGACCACCGTCCGCCCGTCGACGCCGCCCTTGCCCTCGAACGAGCGCACGAGCGTGTAGACGTCGAGCAGGGCCTGCGTCGGATGCTGGTCCTTCCCCGAACCGGCGTTCAGGATCGGGATGGGACGGTCACTGTTGGAAAGCTCCCACGCCATCTTCTCGGCCAGCCCCTGCTCCGGCGAGCGCATGATGATCATGTCGAAGTAGCTCGAGAAGGTGCGGATCGAGTCTTCCTTCGATTCGCCCTTGAATTCGGACGACGTCGCGGCATCGCGCACGGACCCGGTCGTGATGCCGAGGATCTGGCAGGCGGCGAGGTGCGACAGGAAGGTGCGCGAGCTCGGCTGCGAGAAATACAGCATCGCCCGCTTGTGCGCCAGGACGCCCTTCAGGTAGAGTGCGCCCTCCCGCGACTTGTTGATGAAGCGGATGCGGCTGGCCAGCGCGCACAGGCGTTCGAGCAGCGCACGGTCAAACTGCTGCGCGAACAGGGTGTGGTACGGCATCCCGTCGCCTTCGGCACGCTCCAGATACGGGCGCTTCTCGTCAAGCGCGAGCGCCGAAAACTCCTTCCAGCCGATTTCCGTCAGTTTCGCCATCGTCAGTCCTCCGTGCGGGTTTCCTTTCGTCTGGACGCAGCCGGGTCGCCGGCGGAACTCACATCGCCGCGGCAAGCGCGTCGCCGAATTCCGAGCACTTCACCTCGGTCGCGCCCTCCATCTGGCGCGCGAAGTCGTAGGTGACGGTCTTCGCGGCGATGACCCGGTCCATCGCGGCGATGATCCGGTCCGCCGCCTCGGTCCAGCCCATATAGCGCAGCATCATCTCGCCGGAGAGGATGAGCGAACCCGGGTTGACCTTGTCGAGGCCCGCGTACTTCGGCGCCGTGCCGTGCGTCGCCTCGAAGACGGCGACGCCCGTCTGGTAGTTGATGTTCGCGCCGGGGGCGATGCCGATGCCGCCCACGGTCGCCGCGAGCGCGTCGGAGACGTAGTCGCCGTTGAGGTTCAGCGTCGCAATCACGTCGTATTCGGCCGGACGCGTCAGGATCTGCTGCAGGAACGCGTCGCAGATGCAGTCCTTCACCGTAATCGTGCGGCCCGTCCGCGGATTCCTGAACTCGCACCACGGCCCCTGGCCGATCACCGTCGCGCCGTACTCGCGCTGCGCCAGCTTGTAGCCCCAGTCGCGGAACGCGCCCTCGGTGAACTTCTGGATGTTGCCCTTGTGGACGAGCGTGACCGACTTGCGGTCGTTCGCAATCGCGTAGTCGAGCGCGGCCCGGACGAGGCGCTCCGTGCCCTCAAGCGACACCGGCTTGATGCCGATCGACGCCGTCTGCGGGAAGCGGATCTTCTTCACGCCCATCTCGTGCAGCAGGAACGCCTTCACCTTGTCGGCCTCGGGCGTGCCGTTCATCCATTCGATGCCGGCGTAGATGTCTTCGGTGTTCTCGCGGAAGATCACCATGTCCGTCAGCTCCGGACGCTTCACCGGGGAGGGCACGCCCTTGAACCAGCGGACGGGCCGGAGGCAGACGTAGAGGTCGAGCTCCTGGCGCATGGCGACGTTGATGGAGCGGATGCCGCCGCCGACCGGCGTCGTGAGCGGACCCTTGATCGAGACGAGGCAGTCGCGGCAGGCGTCAAGCGTCGCCTGCGGCAGCCATTCGCCGGTCTGCCGGAACGCCTTTTCGCCGGCGAGGACCTCCCGCCATTCGATCTTCCGCGCGCCGCCGTAGGCCTTCTCGACCGCGGCGTTCCACACGGTCATCGCCGCGCGCGTGATATCGGGGCCCGTGCCGTCGCCCTCGATGAAAGGAACCACCGGATTCTCGGGAACGGACAGCTTCCCGCCCTGCATCGTGATTTTCTCGCTCATGCCGCATATTATACCACATGGCCCCGACCGGAGCGGACCGCAAAATTCACTCAGATAGCGGAACCAAGGGGGCGGATGCGGCGACTGCCTTCGCAACTCACCTGCTCCGGGCGTCCTCCAGATTGGTGTCGTTATCCCTGGGATTGAACCACGTCTTGATGCTCAATCCGATGGCGAGGTTCAGCTTTTCGCCAATCCGCCCGTAGTTGGCATGCGTCACTTGACCGGTACCGTTGGTCGCCGTCCGCGTGCGGAAGATGAAATACTCGTCATCCTTGGGAATGTCGATTTTTACCATTCGATCGTTCTTGCGCTCGATTTCGAGCACAAGCGATTTAGCATAGTCGGCATTTGCATTTGCCTCATAAGCATAGGAGAATTTGCTAAACGACTCCGTTTTCACGCGATAAAGTCCATCAACGACATTAGGCATTTTAAGGGTCAATTTGTTCCAGTAGCTTACCGCCCATCCGTCTTCGGGATGTTCGATGGCTTCATAAAAAAGCGATATGTCCTTGTGTCTCCCCTTGCCGTATGGCGGACACCATTGGCAAGATTCCAAATCGAGGAAAAACACCTCGTTTGTGGCGGGAAACACCCAATACTGACGATGATTCAGTTTAAGCGAGGTAGGCTGGCGCTTTTTCTTTAGCGTTGCCACGGTTTCAACCGTTTCAACAGACCATTTGCGCTGGCGCTCCGCCTCTTTATCGGACAGGGTCTGGAGTTTAGGGATGATTCTGGTGTCGTAATACCCTGCTTTGCGAATCCAGGCGTACGCTTCGCCTACACAGTTCCCCTTGGCGGAGAAAAGACCTTCCGCGTCAGTTTCACCGCGTTTGACCTCCACCTTCTCCGGAGCCGTGTAGAACGTCACGGACACCGGAGCGTCGGAAACGACCTTGCCCTTGTCGTCAACGACTTTGATCCGGACATTCGCCAATGCACCGTCTATAACCGGGCTGTATGCGAAGGCCAAACGGGCAAGACAGATTACCGCCAAAAGACAAGAAAAAGCCTTCATTGTTTCAATCCCCCAACTTCAACGATCTTCTGAAAGACAAGATGCACGAAGAAATATGCGACGTTCTTGACATCCGAATGAAGGAAGCGCCCGCCCAACCGTCCATCATCGGGGCGAGGCCATGCATTCACCTTAAACTCGGCAGAGTTCATGTCAAAGGATGGAATGCGTTTATGCCAAAGATTGGTCCTTCCTGTCGGCGGCGAAAGCGCGGGGATGCCCTGCGCAAGATGGGAATCCGTTTCAAGCCGCGTGGCGCAAGGATTCGTGATTGATTCTGGATAGGGATTGAAAACGGTATTCGTGGCAAAAACGGAGGGATCGGCAACCGCATTTGCATCGCTGGCCGACCATGTCCGGACGCCAAGGGCGTTGCAGCTGAAACCCCAGCCAGACCATTCCGTCGTCCCGATGAATCCAAGCAGCGACTTGCGACCTTTCCAAATCTCCTGTTTGTGCCACGAATAGCGGTCGCCCCAGTTGCCCGAAGGGCTAAGACCGTTGTACCATGCAGGATTGTGCGCGTTAGGGTAGAGTTCAAGCACCTCGTCACCTGACGAATAGAAATTGACGGCAATCGGCACAACTGCGGCGAACCTGCCTCGCCATGTCAGCCGGCTGCGCGCATCGCCACTCGGGAAAAGCCGATGCCAAAGCGCCGTCCAACAAGTGTTTGTGTAACTAGTCCAGCTATCATGCACCAACTTGTTTTCCGGCGTTGCATCAGCAAGCGATGGGTCGAACGCCTCGGACGGGATGGCCGAATTGAGCATGATCAGCTTTTCGACCTGCATTCCGTAGTCCTGAATCGCGGCGGCGGCTACCATCGTGCCGAGACTGTGAGCGATGACAACGCGTCGACCGGGGATGCTGTTTACATACGGAGCAAGGCGCGAAGCCGTCACAAAGGCGTTTGAAACGTTGACTTGGTAATTGTACGACGGCCCAATGTCCGACTCCCACGCGACAGGGTAAAACTCCATGTTTGCGCCGGCTTGCCAAAGCCGCTTGAACATTTCCGATGCCCATGCTCGGGCGTGCCGCTCGCTCACATTTGCTCCGTGGATGAAAAAGACATTCGCTTTTTCAGCACAGGCGACAAGCGGCGGAAAAATCGCCGCCAACGCAAGAAGCGTCGCCGCGAGGCGACAGCGAAAGACCTGCGACGATTGCCTCGCTTCGGATCTCATTCCCTTCCCTTCAACCTCCGCACCGCGCCCTAATCCCCGCGGAAGTCGAGCCTGACCACGACGGACTCGTTCGCCAGCTCGTCGGCCGGAATGCCGCGCACATGGAGACACGGACGCTTGAGCCGCCGGTAGCTCCTCGGCATCGGCACCACCTCGCACTCCAGCTTCGCCCCCGTGTTGAGCAAAGTCGCCCTCACGGGCAGCCGATCGAGCGGCGACAGGTCCAGCCCGCACCGGCTCAGGCCCCTGGGATAGTGGGCGTAGACCGTATCGCCGCGAACGGTCGTGAAACACGATGCGTCGGCAACCAGGTTCGTGACCGTCTCGACGTCGCGGTACGATTCCCGAACGCGACGGAACCAGTCGCCGGTCTTCGCCAGCAGTCCGACGGCCTCCGCCGGCAGCGTGCCGTCCGCCTTGGGCCCGACGTTGAGCAGATAGTTGCCGCCCATCGACAGGATCGCATCGATGGCGCGCGTCAGATGGCCGACCGTCCGATAGTCCTCGTTCGCGCGATAGCCCCAGCTGTCCGCGCCGACGGAGTCGCACGCCTCGGTCGCCCGCCGGAAGCGCGCTCCCGGCGGCACGCTGCGTTCGGGCGTCGAGTAGTCGCCGTCGCCGCCCCAGCCGCGGTCGTTGACGAGGATGCCCGGCTGCAGCCGACGGACCAGCGCGTTCATCTCGGGCGCGTCGATCCGGGGCGGAATGTCCCAGAAGAGGCAGACGATCTCGCCGTAGCGCGTCAGGAGTTCGGCCAGCTGGGCTTGCACGTACTCCCGGTATTTCGCCAGGTCCGGAGCGTCTCCGGCCTCCGGCGCCATCTGGTGCGACGACCGCGCGTTGTAGGCGTGCGGGTGATGCCAGTCCGGATTCGAATAGTAGAGGCCGAAACCGAGGCCGCCGCGACGGCAGGCCGCCGCGACCTCCCCGAGGACGTCCCGCCCGCACGGCGTCCGGGTCACCTTGAAGTCCGTCGTCTCCGTGTCCCACAGGCAGAAGCCGTCATGGTGCTTCGCGGTGAAGACGACATAGTCCGCGCCGAGGGACTTCGCCGCGGCGACGAGGGCGTCGGCATCGAAGCGCCCGGCGTCGAAACGCTCCGCATACGCCGCGTATTTCGCCCGCGGAACGCCAAGGCGCATGCGTTCCTGCTCATGCCAGGCGCCGACGGCATAGATGCCCCAGTGCACGAACATTCCCAGCCGCCGCGCGAACATTCCCCTGCCGTCCGGGAAAGAGGCGGCGGAGAGCGTCAGGCCCGACACCGCCAACAGCGACAACACTATCCTTTTCATTCCACTCCCTCCGCTTTCACGCCTGGCGACACCACGTCCCAAGGCGGAGGAAGTATAGCCGAAACGTCCCCGTCAGGTCAACGGCAGGCAGTCTCACGCGCCGCCGACGAAGCGCACCTGGCGATGGTACTCCTGCAGGGTGCGCACCCCCGTGCCGCCGAACGCGCCGTCCTCGGTCAGGCCGCGCACGGCCGCGCGGAAGCCGTCCAGCGTCGTCGTCAGCGGCACCCCGGCCATGATCGCGCCCGAACGGAGCAGCGCATTGTCCTCGTTCGCCTCGCGGCCCGGCTCGGTCGTGCAGACGAGCCAGCGAACGGATCCCGCCTTCAGGAGGTCGAGCCCGTTCGGGCGTCCGCGCGAGACGCGAAAGGCCGCCTTCGCGGCGACTCCCGCCTCCCAGAGGCGGGTGGACGTGCCGCGCGTCGCGTAGATGCCGTAGCCGAGCCGGACGAGCTCCCGGGCGAGTTCCACGCCCGCCTCCTTGTCCTCGTCGCGCAGCGAGAGGAAGACGTCGCCCGATTCCGGCAGGGGACTGCCGGCGGCGACCTGGCTCTTGAAGTAGGCGATCTCCGCATCGTCGTCAATCGCCATCACCTCGCCGGTAGACTTCATTTCGGGCGTCAGCGAGACCTCCGCGCCGGGGAACTTGACGAACGGGAACACCGCCTCCTTCACGCACGCATACGGCGGCACCACTTCCTCGACAAAGCCGATGTCCTTCAGCTTCTCGCCGACCATGCACCGCGCGGCGATGTCCGCCAGCGGCACGCCGATGGCCTTCGAGACGAAGGGCACCGTGCGCGAGGCGCGGGGATTGACCTCGATCATCCACAGGACGCCTTCCTTCACCGCCAGCTGCAGGTTCATGAGGCCGACGATGTGCAGGCGCTTCGCGAACTCGTGCGCATAGCGCTTCACCTCGGCGACCGTTGCCGCCGAAAGCGAGCGCGGCGGCGTGATGGCCGCGGCATCGCCCGAGTGGCACCCGGCCGCCTCGACGTGTTCGAGAATGGCCCCGACGACCGTAGTCTCGCCGTCAGAAACGCAGTCCACATCCAGCTCGATGGCGTGTTCCAGGAACTTGTCGACGAGGATCGGCTTCCCCTCCGCCGCCTTCACCGCCTCGGCCACGTACCGGTCGAGCTCGCCTTCCGACGAGACGATCGCCATGCCGCGTCCGCCCAGGACGAAGCTCGGCCGCACCAGGACGGGATAGCCGATGGCCGCGGCGATCCGCCGCGCGTCCGCGACCGAATGCGCGATGCCGCTGGCAGGCTGGCGGATGCCGACCTCTTCGGCCAGCGCCTTGAAGAAGTCGCGGTCTTCCGCCCGGTCGATGTCGTCCGGCGAGGTCCCGACGATCCGCGCACCCGCCGCCTTCAGGCGCTGGGCGAGGTTGAGCGGGGTCTGCCCGCCGTACTGGACGATGACGCCGTCGCACCGCTCGCGGTCGTAGATCTCCATCACGTCCTCGAACGTCAGCGGCTCGAAATAGAGCCGGTCGGACGTGTCGTAGTCCGTCGACACGGTCTCGGGATTTGAGTTCACCATGATGACCTCGTAGCCGCGCGCCTTCAGCGCATAGGCCGCGTGACAGCAGCACCAGTCGAACTCGATGCCCTGGCCGATGCGGTTCGGCCCGCCGCCGAGCACCATGATCCGGGGCTTGGCAACCGCCTCCGCCGTCCGCGCGTCCTGCCGGTCCCGCTCCTCACCCCATCCGTAGTAGGAATAGTAGTACGGCGTCCTGGCCCTGAACTCGCCGGCGCAGGTATCGACCTCGCCGAATTCCGGCCGGATGCCCGCGCGCAGGCGCAGTTCCCGCACCTCGCGCTCCTCGCAGCCGACCGCCTCGGCAAGCTCCCGGTCGGAGAAGCCGAACACCTTGGCCTGCCGCAGCAGCGGCCCGTCCAGCTCCTGCAGGCCCTTCCCGCCGCGCAGGAACGCCCGGAACGCCTCGATTTCGGCAAGCTCGCGCCGGAACCACGGGTCGTAGGTCGTCTCGTCGTGATACCGGAGCGGCGCTTCCAGCGCGCGCACGGCCTTCAGGTAGGCCTGCTTGAACGTGCGCCCGATGGCCATGACCTCGCCCACCGCCTTCATCTGGGTGCCGAGCGCCGTGGTGGCGCCGGGGAACTTCTCGAAGGCGAAGCGCGGCACCTTGACGACGACGTAGTCCAGGGCCGGCTCGAAGCAGGCGAGCGTCTCGCCGGTGATGTCGTTCCGGATCTCGTCGAGCGTGTAGCCGACCGCCAGCAGCGCGGCAATCTTCGCAATCGGGAAGCCCGTCGCCTTCGAGGCGAGCGCGGACGAGCGCGAGACGCGCGGATTCATCTCGATGATGATGCGCCGCCCCGTCTTCGGATCGACCGCCCACTGCACGTTCGAGCCGCCCGTGGCGATGCCGATCTGGCGCAGGACGGCAATCGAGTCGTCGCGCATCGCCTGATACTCGCGGTCGGTCAGCGTCTGAATCGGCGCGACGGTGATCGAGTCGCCCGTATGGACGCCCATCGGGTCCATGTTCTCGATGGAGCAGACGATGACGGCGTTCCCGGCCCGGTCGGCCATGACCTCCATCTCGAACTCCTTCCAGCCGACCAGCGACTCCTCGATCAGCACCTCCGTGTTGAGCGACGCCTCCAGTCCGCCCGTCACGATGCGCACGAACTCGTCCGGATCGTGCGCGATGCCGCCGCCCGTGCCGCCGAGGGTGAAGCCGGGGCGGATGACGAGCGGCCAGGTGCCGATCGCCTCGGCGACGGCGCGCGCCTCGTCGAGCGAATGGGCGCTGCCGGACTTGGGCATGTCCAGCCCCAGCTCGCGCATCGCCGCCTTGAAGAGCTGGCGGTCCTCCGCGCGCGCAATCGCCTCCGCCGACGCGCCGAGCAGCTCGACGCGGTAGCGGCGCAGGATGCCCGCCTTGTCAAGCTCCATGGCGAGATTCAGCGCCGTCTGCCCGCCCAGCGTCGGCAGCACCGCGTCCGGCCGCTCGCGGCGGATGATCTCGTGCAGCGAATCGACGGTCAGCGGCTCGACGTAGGTGCGGTCGGCGCGTTCCGGGTCGGTCATCACCGTCGCCGGGTTCGAGTTGACGAGCACGACTTCGTAGCCCTCATGCTTGAGGGCCTTGACGGCCTGCACGCCCGAGTAGTCGAACTCGCAGCCCTGGCCGATGACGATCGGCCCCGCGCCGACGATCAGGATCTTGCGAATGTCTGTGCGTTTCATCCCTTACTCCACTGTCACTGATTTCGCCAAATTGCGCGGCTGGTCGATCTCGCAGCCGCGCAGCCGCGCCACATGATACGCGAAGAGCTGCAGCGCGACGGCCGTGACGACCGGCGCGCACGCCATGCCCGTGCGCGGCACGAAGATCACGTCGTCGCAATGCCGCGCCGCATCCTCGTCGCCCTGCGTGACGATGCCGACGACGGGCGCCGAGCGCGCGCGGCACTCCTGCACGTTGCCCACCGTCTTCTCCTTGCCGGGCACGTCGTTCAGCAGCGCGACGACCGGCGTCTCGCCGCCGAGCAGCGCAATCGGCCCGTGCTTGAGCTCCGCCGCCTGGTAGCCCTCGGCATGGACATACGAGATCTCCTTCATCTTGAGCGCGCCTTCGAGCGCCGTCGGATAGAGGATGCCGCGGCCGAGGAAGAACATGTCGTTCGCCGCCGCGTACTTCTCCGCCACCGCCGCGATGCGGTCGTTCTCCCGCAGGACCTCGGCGACGAGATCCGGCAGCGCGGCGATCTCGTCGCAGAGGCGCAGCCCCGCCTCGCGCGAGAGCCGCCGCGTGCGCCCGAGCTTCAGCGCCATCATGAGCAGCACCGTGACCTGCGCCGTGAACGCCTTCGTCGAGGCGACGGAGATCTCCGGGCCCGCGTGCAGATAGACGCCGCGCCCGGCCTCGCGCGCGATCGTCGAGCCGACGACGTTGCAGACCGCCGAGACCAGCGCGCCCTTGCCGATCGACTCGCGCACCGCCGCCAGCGTGTCCGCCGTCTCGCCCGACTGCGAGAGCGCAATCGCCCAGTCGTCCGGCCCGACGATCGGATTGCAGTAGCGGAACTCCGCCGCCTGCTCGGCGCTCGTCGGCAGGTCGGCGAGCGTCTCGAAGAGGTACTTGGCGACCATGCCGGCGTGGAGCGAGGTCCCGCAGCCGATGACGACGGCGCGGCGGAAGGTCGCGAGTTCGCGCGGCGGCAGGTTGAGGCCCGCCAGGATGGCCGTCCCGTCCGTGCGGTCGAGACGCCCCCGGATCGTGTTGCGCAGCGTCTCCGGCTGCTCGAAGATCTCCTTGAGCATGAAGTGGGCGTAGCCGCCCTTCTCGGCGGAGGCGGCGTCCCACTCGACCTGCTGGACGTCGCGCGCGACCGGCACGTTGTCGAGCGTGAAGACGTCCGCCCCGTCCGGCGTGACGCGGGCGATGTCGCCGTCGTCGAGGTAGATGACCTGACGCGTGTGCGAGACGATGGCCGAGACGTCGCTGGCGACGACCGTCGAGCCTTCGCCGATGCCGATGACGAGCGGCGAACCCTTGCGCGCGACGATCATCTCGCCCGGATGCCGCAGCGAAAGGACGGCGATGCCGTACGTCCCCTCCACCTGCTTCAGGGCCTGGGAGACGGCCGCCATGAAGTCGTCGCCCGTGTCGAACGTCGCGATGAGATGCGCGAGCGCCTCGGTGTCGGTCTGCGAGGCGAAGACGCAGCCGCGCCGCTCCAGCTTGGCGCGGAGCGCGGCGTAGTTCTCGATGATGCCGTTGTGGACCAGCGCCAGCCGTCCGCCGTCCGCAAGGTGCGGATGCGCGTTCGTCTCCGTCGGCAGCCCGTGCGTCGCCCAGCGCGTGTGGGCGATGCCGAGCGTGTACTTCCCGCGTTCGTTCTCCGGCAGCTCCCCGGCGAGGAAGCGGTCGAGCTCGGCCACCTTCCCCGTCCGCTTGAAGACGCGCAGGCCATCCGGCGACTCAAGGGCGACGCCGGCCGAGTCGTAGCCCCGGTACTCCAGGCGCCGGAGCCCGTTGACGAGCGGACGGCACGCACTCTGGCTATGGCTGGAAAATCCGACGATTCCACACATGGCAACACCTTCCTTTACTGCTTCCTGACGCCCGTCTTCTGCTTCAGCGCCGCCGCGACCAGCCCGTCGAAAAGCGGATGCGGCGCCGTCGGACGCGACTTGAACTCCGGATGGAACTGCCCCGCGATGAAGAACGGGTGTCCCGGCAGCTCGACGATTTCGACCAGCGCGCCGTCCGGCGAAGTGCCGGAGACCTTCAATCCGGCCTGCTCCAGCGCCTCCCGGCCCGCCGTGGCGTAGCCGAGCTCGTAGCGGTGGCGGTGGCGCTCGGAAATCGTGAAGTCCGACCTGCCCTTCTCGCCGTAGGCCGGCGCGTAGAGCTTCGCCGCGAGCGTCCCCTTGCGGACGACGCACGGATACGCGCCGAGGCGCATCGTGCCGCCCTTCTGGGTGATGCCCTTCTGCGTCTCCATCAGGTCGATCACCGGATGCGTCGTCTTCGGATCGAACTCCGTCGAGTTCGCGTCCGCCCAGCCGACGACGTCCCGAGCGTACTCGATGGCCGTGCACTGCATGCCGAGACAGATGCCGAGGAACGGAATCCGGTGTTCGCGCGCGTATTTGATCGCGAGGCACTTGCCCGCGACGCCGCGGCTACCGAAGCCGCCGGGGACGAGGATGCCGTCCACGCCCCGGAGGAGCGACGGGTCCTGCTCCAGTTCCTCCGCCTCGATGCATTTCACCTTCGTCTTGCAGTCGTGCGCCATGCCGGCATGGTGCAGGGCCTCGTGAACGGACTTGTAGGCGTCGCGGATCGCGATGTACTTGCCGACGAGCGCGATCTCGCACGTCCGTTTCGGCTGCGTCGCCTTCTTGACCAGCGTGTCCCACACCGTGTGCTTGATGGGCCAGATGTCGAGATGGAGCTGCTTCAGCACCTCCTCGTCCAGATGCTGCTTGCGCAGTTCCCGCGGAATCGCGTAGACCGAGTCGGTGACGTCCTGCTCCTCGATCACGCGCTCCGGGCGCACGTTGCAGAAGAGCGCCAGCTTCTCCAGATGCTCCTTCGGAATCGTCATCTCCGTGCGGCAGACGAGGATGTCCGGGATGATGCCGATCGCCCGGAGCTGCCCGACCGAATGCTGCGACGGCTTCGTCTTCAGCTCGCCGGCGGCCTTGAGATACGGCACCAGCGTCAGGTGCACGAAGCAGGTGTTGTCGTAGCCCTCCTCGAAGCGGAACTGCCGCGCCGCCTCCAGGAACGGCAGCGACTCGATGTCGCCCGACACGCCGCCGATCTCGCAGAGGACGATGTCGCAGTCGTGCTCGCCGGCCGAGCGGATCGCCGCCTTGATCTCGTTCGTGACGTGCGGCACGACCTGCACCGTGCCGCCCAGGTAGCCGCCCGCCCGTTCGCGCGCCAGCACCGACGCGTAGATGCGCCCGGAGGTGTAGTTCGACGCCTTCGAGCAGGTCACGCCGGCGAAGCGCTCGTAGTGGCCAAGGTCAAGATCCGTCTCCGCGCCGTCGTCGGTCACGAAGACTTCCCCGTGCTGATACGGCGACATCGTGCCCGGATCGACGTTCAGGTAGGGGTCGAGCTTCTGCATGAAGACCCGGTAGCCGCGGCTCTTCAGCAGCAGCGCGAGCGAGGCGGACGTGATGCCCTTTCCCAGGGAACTGACCACGCCGCCGGTGATGAAGACGTACTTGACTTGATGTTTCATGGCGAGCAGCTGGATGATTGAAAGGTCGGAAAGCCGGATCGGGAAGCGGCGGCTCAGGCCATCAGCCGGCGGAAGTCGTCGAAGAGCCGGGTCGAATCGTGCGGACCGGGACAGCTTTCCGGATGATACTGGACCGAGAATGCCGGCAGCGTCTTGTGCCGGACGCCCTCGACCGAGCCGTCGTTCAGGCTGACGTGCGTCACCTCAAGGCAGGCGGGAACCGTGTCGGGCAGGACGGCGAAGTTGTGGTTCTGGCTCGTAATCTCCACCCGTCCCGTCGCGAGGTCCTTGACCGGATGGTTGCACCCGTGATGCCCGAACTTCAGCCGTCCCGTCTTCGCGCCGCAGGCGATGGCGAGCAACTGATGCCCGAGGCAGATGCCGAAGATCGGAATCGCCCGGCCGGCGGCGGCGCAGTCCAGCAGCTTCCGGATGTTCTCGACGGCATAGGTCACCGCCATGGGGTCGGCGGGGCCGTTGGAGAGAAAGACGCCGTCGGGCTTCAGCGCCAGCACCTCCTCGGCCGGTGTCTTCGCCGGCACGACCGTCACGCGCGCGAACGCGGCGAGCGAACGCAGGATGTTCGTCTTGATGCCGAAGTCGTAGCAGACGACGCGGGGGCCGTCGGACGGACCGACGGACGGGAATGACGCCGCGTAAGGCGCATCGCAGGTCACGCGGGACGCGTAATCCTGTCCGTCAAGGCCCTCCCATTCCCGCGCCCGGGCAATCGCCCGCCGCTTCAGGTCCTCGTCACGCACGCCGGGTTCCTCTTCGACCTGCAGATACGCCTTCTGGTTGCCGCAATCCCGCAGGTGCGCCGTCAGCGCCCGCGTATCGACGCCATAGATGCCGGGCACGCCGTTGCGCTGCAGGTAGGCGTCGAGCGACTCGGTGGCGCGGTGGTTCGACGGTTCGGTCAAGTCGCCGATGACCAGCCCCGACAGGAACAGCGCCCGCGACTCGACGTCCTCCAGATTGACCCCGTAGTTGCCGACTTCCGCCGTCGTGAGCGTGACGAACTGGCCGGCGTACGACGGATCCGTCAGAATCTCCTGATACCCGCACATGCCGGTGTTGAACACGACCTCCCCGCAGCGGTTCTCCCGCGCACCAAAGGCCACGCCGGAGAAGACGGTCCCGTCCGCCAGCGCCAGAAAGGCCCTCCTTTCCCGCTCCGCCTGCCATTTCCTCGCCAACATCTCGCTGTCCATGGTTGTCCCCCTTGTGCCCCGGGTCCGCTTCGCCCGGTCCGTCAATAGCTTCTGCCGCCCCTGCGCGCCAGGTAGTTCCGCATCGCCTCGTGGAGGACGCGCGCACCGCCCGGCGTCGGATAATCCCCCGTGAAATACCAGTCTCCGCGCGAATCGGGACAGGCCGCATGCATCGCCTCCACGGTCTGAAACACGACGTCAACCCGCGCCCGCATGCCTCTGGGCGTGATGAGCCGCGCGATTTCCGCCGCCAGCTCCCCGGCCGTCGTCCGCGCATAGACCTGCCGCAGGTCCTCCGTCCCGCGCAATGTCTCCTCGCCGACGAGATTCACGAGCGCCCGGAACGCCACCAGCTCCTCCAGCGTCGACATGTCGATGCCGTAGCAGTCCGGATAGCAGATCGGCGGCGCGGACGAGGCGACGACGATGCGCTTCGGACCGAGCCGGTCGAGCATCGGCAGGATGGCGTTGCGCATCGTGTTGCCCCGGACGATCGAATCGTCAAGCACGACCAGCGTGTCGGTGCCGGGCCTGACCAGCCCGTAGGTCACGTCGTAGACGTGCTGGTAGAACTCCCGTCGCGCAGCGGCGTCGGCGATGAAGGTGCGGAACTTCGCATCCTTGACGGCGATCTGCCCGAACCTGACCGGACGCCCCTCGGCGAGCCCTTCGGTCCAGAGCGCCTCCAGCAGCCCCTGGAAGGCGACCTGCGCGGAATTCGGGATGTAGCTGAAGAAGGTGTTTCCGAGGTCGCCGCCGACCGCCGCCAGCAGCGGCTTCGCGAGCGCCGCGCCAAGCGCCTTGCGCTCCCGGTGGATGTCGGCGTCGTTCGCCCGCGAGAAATAGATGCGCTCAAAGACGCAGCTGCGGCGTTCCGCCGCCGCGACGACCGGCTCGTGCCGGACGCTGCCGTCCGGCGCAATCAGCAGCGCCTCGCCCGGCGGCAGTTCCCCCACGTCGTCCGGCATCAGGTCGAACGCCGCCTGGATGGCAGGCCGCTCGGACGCCACCACCGCCACGTCGTCGCTGACATGGTAGTAGCCCGGACGGATGCCCCGCGGGTCGCGGACGGCGAAGCTCCAGCCGTCGCCCGTCATGCCGCAGAGCGTATAGGCGCCGTCCAGCTTCGGCAGCAGCGCCTTCAGCGCCGAGACGAGCACGTCGCCCCGGTCGACCGAGGACTCCGTCCGCAGCCGCTCCACTTCCTCCCGCAGCATGCACGAGGCCAGCCATTCGCAGATCAGGTACCCGTCCGCCGTCGACTCGGGATGCTTGCCGAGCGCCACATAGGCGTCGAACAGCTCGTGCGTGTTGGTCAGGTTGAAGTTGCCGGCCAGGAAGAGCGTCCGCCCGAGCCGCGCCGACTTGTGCACGAACGGATGGCAGAAGCCGATGTCGCCCTTGCCGTAGGTCGCATAGCGGAGATGGCCGAGAAACAGCGACGCATCGCGGTCCGTGCGCCTGCCGAGCATAGACAGCAAGTCCGCGAGGGGACGATCCGACGCGGACTTGAGTTCGAGATAGGCGGGTCTGCCCGGCTGGGGAGCGAGCGAGAGCAATGTCGCGCCGGCTCCGTCCTGCCCCCGGTTGTGCTGTTTCTCCAGCAGCAGCGAGAGCTTCGTCCCCCCGAAGTCGGCCGAACCGTACTTCGCGGCGTAATAGGCGGCACCCCTGCGAAGCCGCAGGAGCGCCACCGCACATTCGTGCCTGATCGAATCCGACATGAGTCCAGCCTGTGCAGACCTCGACCTTTGCCCCCGAACTCAGTACACGAACAGCATCTCGCGATACTTCGGAAGCGGCCACTTCTCGTCGGCGACCTTGCCTTCGAGCGCGTCGACCTCCCGGCGCAGCGCCGTCATGCGGGCCAGCGCAATCGTCGGCTCGCCGCTGCGGACGGCCTCCTCCAGCCGCGCCACGCCGTCGCGGACGGCCGCAAGGCCCTTCGCCAGGCCGGCGACATCGTCGCGGAGAACGTCGAGCGCGTCCTTCATGTCGCTCGCATCCGTCTGGTTGTAGGCGTCGATCGCCAGCCGGTACTCCTCGCGGACGGCCGGCAGGATCATCGTCCGGACCATGTCGAGCGCGCAGTTCGCCTCGATCAGGACCTTGGCGGTGTAGTCCTCCATCGCGATCTCGTAGCGCGACTTCAGCTCGCGTGCGCTGAAGACGCCCGCCTTCTCGAAGACCGCGATGTTCTCGGGACGCGTGTAGGCCTTGAGCGCCTCGGGGGTCGTCGCGGCGTTCGGCAGCCCGCGCTTCGCCGCCTCGACCAGCCAGTCGCCCTTGTAGCCGTCGCCGTTGAAGATGATGCGCTTGTGCGACTTGACGATGTCCTGCAGGATCTTCTGCAGGGCGTTGTGGAACTGCGCCGTGTGTTCGCCCGGCTTCGCCTTCCCGACGGTGCCCGACTTCTCGAGCGCCTCCGCGATGCGGTTCATCGCCTCGGCGACGACGGTGTTGAGGACCACGTTCGGCGCCGAGCAGGAGGCGGACGAACCGGGCGCGCGGAACTCGAACTTGTTGCCGGTGAAGGCGAACGGCGAGGTCCGGTTGCGGTCGGTCGCGTCCTTCGGCAGCGTCGGCAGCGTGTCCACGCCGATCTTCATCGTGCCCGCGTGCTTCGAGCTCTTCGTGACGCCCTTCTCAAGCTGCGCGATGACGTCCGCCAGCTGGTCGCCGAGGTAGATCGAAATCACGGCCGGCGGCGCCTCGTTCGCGCCCAGACGATGGTCGTTGCCGGCGCCAGCCACGGACGCGCGGATGAGGTCCGCGTGCTTGTCTACCGCCTCGATCACCGCGCAGAGCGTCGTCAGGAAGATCGCGTTCTGGTGCGGATCGGTGCCGGGGTTGAGGAGGTTCATGTCGCCGTACGCCACGGACCAGTTGTTGTGCTTGCCCGAGCCGTTCACGCCCGCAAACGGCTTCTCGTGCAGCAGGCAGACCAGCCCGTAGCGGTCCGCGACCTGGCGCAGGACCTCCATCACGAGCATGTTGTGGTCGCAGGAGAGGTTCAGCCCCTCGAACATCGGCGCCAGCTCGAACTGCGCGGGCGCCACTTCGTTATGGCGCGTCTTCGCCGGAATGCCGAGCTTCCACAGCTCCTGCTCGACTTCGTTCATGAAGTTGAGGATGCGGCCCTTGATCGTGCCGAAGTAGTGGTCTTCGAGCTGCTGCCCCTTCGCCGGCGGCGCACCGAAGAGCGTGCGCCCGGTCATCACCAGGTCGGGACGCGCCAGGTAGAAGCTCTTGTCAACCAGGAAGTACTCCTGCTCGGGCCCGAGCGTGATGGTCACCTTCTCGTCGCCCTTGCCGAAGCAGTGCATCAGACGTTTCGTCGCCGCCGAAAGGACCTGCATCGAACGGAGAAGCGGCGTCTTCTTGTCGAGCGCCTCGCCCGTATAGGCGCAGAACGCGGTCGGGATGCACAGGGTCGCGCCGTTGCCGTGGCGCTTGACGAACGCCGGCGAGGTCGGATCCCACGCGGTGTAGCCGCGCGCCTCGAAGGTCGAGCGGATGCCGCCCGAGGGGAAGCTCGACGCGTCCGGCTCGCCGACGATCAGGTTCTTGCCCGAAAACGCCATGATCGGCTCGCCGTTCTTCAGCTCCAGGAAGGAATCGTGCTTCTCGGCCGTCGAGCCGGTAAGCGGCAGGAACCAGTGGGTGTAGTGCGTCGCCCCCCGGTCCATGGCCCAGTGGCGCATCGCATGCGCGACCTCGCCGGCAATCGACGGATCGAGCGGCTGCCCGCCGTCAATCGTCTGCATGAGCTTGTTCCACGTATCCTTCGACAGATACTGCTTCATCGTCTCCCTGGTGAAGACGTCTTCGGCATAATGCAGATCATCCGCCGAGGAAACGCTCTTTTCGTTCGCACACGGCGAACACGGCGCGGACTCAAGACGCGCCGCAACACTTGAAACCGCCTTCATACGGGCGCAGTTGCTCATGGCTTTTTCCTTTCGCTTCGCTGGGCGCGGACCATCCGCACCCAGCCAACCGGAAGTTGAATTGCAAACTCCGTGCCAACCGGCGGAAACACGCCGCAGGCCGCAAAAGCCGGGTCTCCGGCCGCCATCGTTTACATCATTTGTAATAGCGACGCTCACGGTATTACAAAGCGTGACTCATCTCCAGTCCGGGCGGCCGCCCTGTCCCGCTGTTCACGCGACATGGCCCCTCCAGTCCCTGCGAATATCCTCATACCCATTTTTCTGCCCAACGGTTTCCCCTCGCCCCGACGATGGCTGCGGACCAGACGCAATCGCCCTCAGCCGCTTCCGCCAGCAGGAACTCACCATTTCGGGATATTTTACCATAAAATCCGCCGCCGCACGTTGCGGACTTTGTCCGCTGCGCGCCAGCGCACGCAGGGAATGTGTTGGCAAGCCGTCGGAACGGCAAAAAGGCGCCGCGACCGATGGGTCGCGTCGCCCTTTCACCTGACTGTCCGGTCCGCTCAGCCGCGGGCGTTGCAGTGGTAGCAGGTATGGAGGAGGTGGTGCGCCTTCTCGCTGCCGGGTTCGCCCAGATACTCCTGATAGAGCTTCTGGATGTCCGGATTCTCGTGCGAGAGCCGGATCGGCTTGCCCTCGTCCTCGGCGTAAAGACCGGCCATGCGCTGCTCAAGCACGGCCTTGCGGTCATCCTCGCCGGCGACCAGCGGCTGCCCGCCGCCGTTGATGCAGCCGCCGGGACACGCCATGATCTCAATCGCCTGGAAGCGGTTGCGGTCGGCGCGGACCATGTCCAGCACCTTGCGCGCATTGCCGAGACCCGACGCGATCGCGACGTTGACGCTGACGCCCGGCGCGACTTCAACCTTGGCCTCCTTGACGCCATCCAGGCCGCGAACCGCGCGGTAGTTGATCTGGTCGCCCTCGGGGTTCTTGCCCGTAAGCATGAACTTGACGCTGCGGAGAGCCGCTTCGAGCACGCCGCCGGTGACGCCGAAGATGACGCCCGCGCCGGTCGACTCGCCGAGGGGGCTGTCGTACTCCGCATCCTCGAGGTTCGCCAGGTTGACGCCGGCCTCGTGGAACATCGAGATGAGCTCGCGCGTGGTGACGACGTAGTCGACGTCCTTCACGCCGTCGTGCTCGAACTCGGGGCGCGCCGCCTCGTACTTCTTCGCCTGGCAGGGCATGATCGAGACGACCACGAGGTCCTTCGGCGCAATGCCCAGCTTCTCGGCGTAGTAGCTCTTCGCGATTGCGCCGAACATCTGCTGCGGACTCTTGCAGCTCGACGGGATGTCGAGCAGGTCCGGATAGTGATGCTCAAGGAAGTTGATCCAGCCCGGGCAGCAGGAGGTGAGGATCGGCAGGTTCTTCCCGCTCTTCACGCGCTCGACGAGCTCGTGGCCCTCCTCCATGATCGTGAGGTCGGCCGAGAAGTCGGTGTCGAACACCTTCGCGAAGCCGAGCTGCCGAAGACCGGCGACGAGCTTGCCCGTGACCGGCTGGCCGACCTTGAAGCCGTATTCCTGGCCGACCGCGACGCGCACCGCCGGCGCCGTCTGGACGATCACCGTCTTCGTCGTGTCGTGGAGCGCCCGCCAGACGTTCGCGACCTTGTTGTTGCCGACGATCGCGCCGGTGGGGCAGACGTTCGCGCACTGGCCGCAGAACGTGCAGGAGCTGTCCGCCAGCGGAATCATCGAGGCGGTGCCGACCTTGGCGGCGAAGCCGCGGCCGTTGCCCGTGAGGGCGCCGACGGTCTGCACCTTGTTGCACACCGTCTCGCAGCGGCGGCACATGACGCACTTCGACATGTCGCGGACCAGCGCCGGCGACTCGTCGACGGGCAGCACGTTCATCGCGCCCTTGTACTTGATCTCGCGGATGCCGAACTCGTGCGCCAGCTTCTGCAGCTCGCAGTGCTGGTTCTTCGTGCAGGTAAGGCACGTCTGCGGATGGTCGGAGAGCAGCAGCTCCAGCACCGTGCGGCGGGCCTTGAGCGCGCGCTGCGAATTCGTCCAGACCTCGACGCCGTCGCGCGAAATCGGGGTCGCGCAGGCCGGCACGAGAATCTTGCGGGGTCCACGGATGCCGGTCGCCTCGACGAGGCAGAGCCGGCAGGAGGCCGGCTTGTTCGCCGTCCCGCACCCGACGTCGGGGCAGTAGCACAGGGTCGGGATGTGGACGCTGATCTTGTTCGCCGCGTCAAGGATGGTGGCACCGGCCGGGATCTCGACCTTGGTACCGTTGATCGTAACAGTCACGTTAGCCATGTTAATCTTCTTTCCTTAGCCTCTGACCTCTGGTCGCTGAACTACTCCTTGACGATTGCCTTGAACGGACATGCCGAGATGCACGCGCCGCACTTGATGCACTTCTTCGCGTCGATGACGTGCAGCTGCTTGACCGCGCCGGCGATGGCGTTGACGGGGCAGTTGCGCGCGCACTTCGTGCAGCCCTTGCACTTGTCGGTGATCTTGAGCGAGTAGAGCTTCGTGCAAGTTCCGGCCGGGCACTTCTTGTCGCGGACGTGCGCGACGTACTCGTCCCTGAAGTAGCGGAGCGTCGAGAGAATCGGGTTCGGCGCCGTCTGGCCGAGGCCGCAGAGCGCCGTGTCCTTGATCGTGTTCGCAAGCTCCTCGAGCTCGCCCAGCATCTCCTCGGTGCCGTTGCCGTCGCAGATCTTCTCCAGCATCTCCAGCATGCGGCGCGTGCCGATGCGGCACGGCGTGCACTTGCCGCAGGACTCGTCCTTCGTGAACTCGAGGTAGAACTTCGCCATCGCGGGCATGCAGTCCTTGTCGGAAAGCACGATCATACCGCCCGAGCCCATCATCGAGCCGATCTTGCCGAGGTTGGCGTAGTCGATCGGGGTGTCGAGGTTCTCCTTCGTGATGCAGCCGCCCGAGGGACCGCCCGTCTGGACGGCCTTGAATTCGTGGCCGCCGGAGATGCCGCCGCCGATGTCGTAGATGATCTCGCGCAGCGTCGTGCCCATCGGAACCTCGACCAGGCCGACGTTGTTGATCTGGCCGGCGAGCGCGAACACCTTCGTGCCCGAGTTGCCCGAGACGGTCTTGACCCAGTTGCCCTTCGCGTCCCTCTCGACGACCCAGTTGCCGATCTTGGCGTACTTCTCGGCGCCGTTGACGATGATCCACGGAATCGAGGCGTAGGTCTCGACGTTGTTGACGTTGGTCGAGCAGCCCCAGTAGCCGCCGCCGACGTTGGCCGGGAACGGCGGCTTGGTCGTGGGCTCGCCGCGCTGGCCCTCCATCGAATGGATGAGCGCCGTCTCCTCGCCGCAGACGAACGCGCCCGCGCCCAGCTTGATCTCGACGTCGAACGAGAAGTCGGAGCCGAAGATGCGCTCGCCGAGGAGGCCGCACGCGCGGGCCTGGTCGATCGCGTTCTGGAGGCGCTGGACCGCGAGCGGGTATTCCGCGCGGATGTAGACGAGGCCGTGCTGGGCGCCGATCGCGTACGCGCCGATCGCCATCGCCTCGATGACCGAGTTCGGGTCGCCCTCCATGATCGAGCGGTCCATGAACGCGCCCGGATCGCCCTCGTCGGCGTTGCAGACGATGTACTTCTCGTCGGCCTGGACGCCCGCGGCGATCTTCCACTTCAGGCCGGTCGGGAAGCCCGCGCCGCCGCGGCCGCAGATGCCGGAGTTGAGGACCTCCTGCACGACCTCCGCCGGCTTCATCTCGCAGACGGCCTTCGCGAGGCCCTGGTAGCCCTGGTTGGCGATGTACTCCTCGATGGACTCGGCGTCGATGAGGCCGCAGTTGCGGAGCGAGATGCGCATCTGCTTCGCGTAGAACGGCATCTTCGCGTAGTCGTGGATCGCCTCCTTGAGCGTCGGCTCGACGTACAGGAGGCGCTCGACGATCTCGTGGCCCTTGACGTGCTTCTCGACGATTTCCTTCGCGTCCTCGGGCGTGACCTGCACGTAGAAGACGTTGTCGGGCATGATCTTCACGATCGGACCCTGGGCGCAGAAGCCGAAGCAGCCGGTCTGGATCACCTTGACGTCGCTCTCCAGCCCCGCCGCCTTGATCTCGGCGCGGAGGTTCTCCATGAGCACGTTGGAGCTGGACGCGTGGCAGCCCGTGCCGCCGCAGCAGAGGATGTCCTTCTTGACGGAATCGATCTTGCCCGCGACGAGACGCTTCGTAAGCTCGCCCTTGGCGGCTTCGTACGCCGCGAGGAGATCGGCCTTGGTAGAAATCTTGTTCATGTCTTGTTTTTTCCCTAAATCGCTGATCGCTTGTGCATCAGGCGCCGGGCGCACCACGCCCGGCGCCCGCGCTCACCCCTGGGCCCTGAGTTCGTTGATGACTTCAACGGCCTTCGCGGGCGTCACCTTGCCATAGACCCTGCCGTTGACCACCATGACCGGCGCAAGGCCGCAGGCGCCGACGCAGCGCAGAGCGTTGACGGAGAAGAGCCCGTCCGCCGTCGGGACCGTGTCGGCCTTGACGCCGAGCACGCGTTCGATCTCGCGGAGAACGCCCTCGGAACCCTTCACGTAGCAGGCCGTGCCGAGGCAGACGTCGATCACGTACTTGCCCTTCGGCTCCGTCGTAAAATAGTTGTAGAAGCTGACAACGCCGGAAACTGCGGATTCGGCAATCGCCATCTTGGCCGCGACGTGCTGCTGCACCTTGCGGGGCAGATAGCCGAAGATGGCCTGCGCCTTGTGCAGGATCTGGATGAGACGGCCACGACGGCGTTCATCGTTCAGGTCAAGCTCGAGACCGTCGATGAAGGCATCGAGCTCGGCGAACTTTTCGGACGCCGCAGGGGACAACGCGCTGTCACACATGTGCTTGGGTTCCTTCTTTTAGGGTGAAATTTCCGCATATTATATCATTCCGGGGACAGGTAAGGCAAGAAGACCGCGCAATGCGCAGAACCCGCGATGGGAATGGTCGCCCGCCGGGCAAAAGCGCGGTTACCGCCTGCACCGCAAAGCCGCGCAAGCGGGGGCGCGACGGGTACTGGCGGTCGGGTCGGCCGTCAGGGACGGGAATCGGCAGCGGCCGGAGGCGCCGCACATGGCCTGGATTGCGTACGAAAGACGTCGGCGTAATCCTCGAGAAAGGCATGGTTGCGCCCGATGCCGTATTCCCACGTCGTGTACATGATGCCGCGGGCGCCGGGCGTCTCGTTGAGCGGCTTCATCCATTGCGCGGCGCTCGTACGCGTCGCATCCGCCGTCGCGGCGTCATAGAATCCGGCGCCCATCGTGCGGTAGCCGTGCGCGGTGAAGTGCGGCAGGACGAGGTGCGCCTTCGCCCCCCACCAGCAGACCATCGTGACGTCCTTCGGCACGAACGGCAGGGCGCCTTCCGTCGACGAGTCCGTCAGGTAGTAGGTCGGTCTCGCGTTGTGGTTGACGTCGAGCATATCCGGCCACATGTAGACGTCGGCCGCCGGACAGACCGCCTTGATGGCGTCGTACTGCGCACGGACGTGCCTGCCGATCCGGACGCCCATCGTCTCCCCGTCGGCGCGGCAGTTCTCGCAGCGGCAGCTGATGCGGATTTCGTCCGCGCTCAAGAACCACTTCACCGGACCGATCTCGCGTCCGAGGTCGGCCGCGCTGCGGCGGTAGAAGTCGTTCAGGGCCGGATTCGTCAGGCACGCCCCGAACTGGTCGTTGTAGACGCATTTCGGCTCGTAGCACGACACCAGGAGCCGCGTCCCCTCGCGAATCGCCCCGCCCGGCAGAAGCTCCAGCTCAAGCGCCGGATTGCGTTTCGCGAACTGCAGCGTCTCCGGCGCCGCAGGACGCCGGTAATCGACGCCCTCGCGATATGCGGCACCCGACTGCGCATCGCGCACGACGAAACCGGCGCCGGCGCGGACGACCGGATACTCGACGCCCAGCTCCTCAACGCGGACGTCGGCAAAACGCACGCGTCCCTCCTGGTCCGAACGGTCCCAGGTCGAGAACTCCACCTCCGTGTCCTCTTCGCCCGTGATGAAGGTGAAGCCGACCGGCGTCCAGTCCTGCGTGGCCCTGAGCTTGGGATGACAGGCCGCGGCGTAATGACAGCTGCGACAGGACTTCGCCGTCACGCCCATGCCGGGGCCAGTGTTGCCCGGCTTCGGCGCACAAAGGGCGCCTTCCGTCTTCAGCCGCGCCGAGACGCGGTACTTGCGACAGGGCCTGACGGCGAATTTCACCGTCGCGACACGGCGCGCGGCCCCGTCCGAACAGTCGATCGTCCGCGTCATTTTCGCGAGATCGACGTTCATCGGCCGAGGTTCGAAGACGCCGCGGCCGTTCCGCACCGCGTACGGCACGTCCCGCACGGGCCAGACGGTCACAAACGACGGATCGGCATATTGCATCGAGCAATAGCCAACCGACCAGAGGAGCGGCACGAAGTCGAACTGCTGCTCGTCGCAGAACGCCTTGAGCGCCTTAAAGCGCTGCACGCGGTCGGGAGCCATGACGGACAGCCCCTCAAGACCCGTCCGCGTCGCACGGTAGGCGTCGGAACCGTCGTTCGACTCGGCCTCGTCGGTCCAGGCGGTGTAGTCCTTGCCCGAAATGAGCGCAAGGCCGGTATAGCCGGCGGCCCGAGCGCGGACGACGAGCGCCTTGGCCTGCGCCAGTTCAACCGGATCGTTCAGGTAGTCGATTGCGAACACCCACCGGTTCTCGTAGGTTGCGCCAAAGCCTGCGAACGTGATCGCCGTCACGCAGGCGGCAAGCCAACATCTCATCGCTTTCACCGACGTTTTCCTCCTAAGCAGCAACCCGTCTCCCGACCGCGGGCACCAGTCCTCCGAAAGCCAGTCTCAGGTCGTTTCCGGACACCTTGGGCCTGCGGCCACGCGCACCGGTCCGCTCCGCATCGCCGACAACGCCCCGAGAGCAAGCTCGGTCCGTCCGCCTGCGCGCACAGGGCCGATGCGACCGCAGCGTGCCGATCATGCGTCTTGCGCTCATTGCCGTTTCTCCGGCGGCGTTCCGCCTTGGCCGGGACGAATGGCTTCGCAGGCGACGTTGGCGAGCCGCACGGAACCCTGCGCGTTGTGAAACGTCCAGGTCATCCGCGGTGGCCGTCCCTGTTCGGCCGTAAAGTCGAACGTCTGGCGGATCCAGCCGGAGCGGCCGACCATCCGCTCGTCCCACGCCTTCGGCACGTCGCTGCGCCATCGGCCCCCGGCAACGGTAAAGTAGAACCCGCCGTACGGCACGAGCGGCCGACAGGCGTCAACTTTCACCCACCAGGACAGCCGGTAGTCCCTGCCCGGCGCGAGCGCCGCCATGGCCGGCAGCTGCACGCTCCCCGTCGCCCTCAGCTCCGACTCGTTCGCGAAGACCAGCGCCGAGCCGACGTCCGCCGGCTCCGCTGTCGCCGCCCGGTCGCCGAAGCCGATCCGGGCGCCGGGCAGCAGTCCGTCGTCCCGGAGGTACATGAGCATCCAGCGCATCTGCAGTCGCCAGCCGGCGGACATGCGGCCGTTATCCTCCAGCTGTTCACGCGACCAGCCGCCGTAGAGCCGAACGTCCGGCCAGAGGTCGAAGCGATAGTCCGTCGAACCGGCGTGCCGCGCCCGTCCGACGATGTCGTCGATCCGGGCGAAGCGGCGCGAATACGCCCGTGCGCAGGCCTCGGCCGTCATTTCGCCCGGCGCGGCGAGATAGGCGGCCTGCAGCTGGGCGACGGCCGCCGTCGCCTTCACGTACTCGAACTCGTAGCGGACGAGCGCCAGGCGCGCCTTCAGCCTGGCGTCCTTCGCCTTCTGCTCGGCCTCGCGCAGGCGGAGTTCCAGCTGCATCACCGTCTCGGGCGCGAACGCGAAGGCGACGACGTCCATCGGCGACTTCGCAAAGCTCACATGGCGCTTCATCGGCTCGAAGAACCGTCCCTCGTCAACCGTCGTGTCGGAACCGTCAAAGCAGTTCACGGCCGTGAGGCGCACGTCCATGATGCGGAAGAATTCGCGCATCGGTCCGGACGCAGGCCCGTACATCCGCCGGCAGTATTCGTCGACCAGGTCCTCCGTCTTGCGCGCCGGATCGAGCAGGACGCGGTTGAAGACCCAGTAGGCGGGACCCTCCATGCCGTACAGTTCGCCGTAGCCGCAGCGGTAGACGCCGCGCACCCGGTTGCGCCGCAAGCGTCTCGCCAGGCTCGCGCACGTGGCGAAAGACCGCTTCGGACACGCGCCCATCGCCGGGTAGCAGCCCCACAGGTAGATGTAGGCCGTGAATTCGCCGCCGTAACCCGCCGTGCGCCACTCGGCAAACGACCGGTCCGTCGACGAGGTCTGTTCGATGATGACGTTCGACGGCAGCTTCGAGAGTTCATCCGGCGGCTTCGACGTCGCTCCGTAGGCCGGAAGCAGCACGCGCTTGCCCGGACGCAGTTCGGCGACCTTGCGCGCGAGGGCCATGTGGAAGCGCCAGTACTTCTCCTTCCAGTCGCCCGGTTCGGTGCCGAGAAAATGCGCACACGCCTCGCATTCGCAGGCGGAGCAGCCGTCCTGCTGGGCGACCTGCACGACCGTCGCCCCCTCGTCGAAGCGGCGGAGCGCCTCCTCGAGGATGAGCTTGCGCACTGCGGGATTCGACAGGCACAGCGCCGTCTGGCCGTCGCCGTGCGGCGAGACGGCCCGCCTGCCCCTGACGAGCGCGAAGTATTCCGGATGCGACTTGAAGAGCTTCGAGGCGGGACACGCGACGGGATACGAGTGTCCGCCATAGCTGTGGTACAGGCCGGAGCCGAAGATTCCGTTCGCATAGCTGTGCAGCGGATCGTCGACGTTCGCGCCGGCGTAGTCGACGGGAGGAAGCTCGAAGTCGCGCAGGCCGGACGGGACGGTGACGGCCACGCCCTTCGGGACGTCCGTGCCGATCTCGCCCGGACAGAGAAACCGGACATCCATGCGCGACTCCATGAAACGCGCGACGGCGCGGACCGTCGGCAGGACGCACAGGCGCCAGTCGGCGTTCTTTCGGCCGGGACGTCCGCTGCGGTCGCGGCCGAAGAGATAGACGCCACCGTCCTTTTCGGCGATGACGTTCGCGAAGTCGCGCACGTCCTTCGTCATCAGCCCCGCCCGCTCGGCGGCGGCGGCTCCGAGGTAGATTGCCGGGGCTGCGGACTTCCTGCCGGGCGTCACCACCGGCAGGAGTCCCACGCCGTTCTCCGCGAAGGCGCGCGCCAGCCGCCTCGCCGCCGTGCCGATCGCGGCCGTCACGCCCGTATCGTCCGGCTCCGGGACGACGATCTGCCAGCCGGCGCAGACGGTCACGTCCGCGGCGGCGCAGGCTCCGGCGAGGAAAAGGACATTCAGGACGGTCAGGACGGATTTGCTCATCGGAAGATCAGGTCGCCAAGGGCGTCGCGGGAGTTGAAGGAACGCGTTTCAAAGTCAGGGCTCCACAGGGCGAACCGGTAGTCCGAGCGGTTTCCGCTCGCGCAGTTCGCCTGGCGTCCGAGGTTGAAGCACCAGCGGTCGCCCGGCTTGGGCGGAGAGACCTTCAGCTCGGCGTAGGGCAACGCGAACAGCGCCGACCACACGTCGCCCGAACGGCGGTTGCTCACCTTCCAGCCGAAACTGTTCCAGCCGCGGTCGGCCTGGCCGAATTTCGGATCGAGCGGATCGACGACAAGCCCGAACGCCTCGTCGAAGACGGATCCGTCGACGGGATTCCAGACGAAGTGATAGCAGACGTCCTTCGTGCCGGTCGGATCGACAGTCAGGTCAAGCGACTCGTTCTTGAAGCACTTGCCGTCGTGCTCATATGGCTCCATCGTGAAGGACGCGGGCAGTGCCGTCTCGACGGCGACGTAGAAGCCATCGTCGTCATACAGCGCCTTGAAGCGGCACCTGACCGGCGTCTCTTCCAGCTGGATGCCGCCGAGTTCGTGCCATTCCGCCGCCGCCCAGGCGCCGGCGGCGAAGTCGTCGCCCGGAGGCTCCGCCGCCCGTAGGACCGGCGCCGTCTTGCGCCCCGCCCCCGGCAAGACGCCCTGCTCCCTCATGGACGCCACGTCCCAGCCGAGCGGCGAACCGATGGTCGCGCCCATGCGGCCGTTGACCGCCAGGTACGAACGCGGATAATTGCGGAAGAGTTCGAGTTCCGGCCAGCCGTCGATCTTGAGCGGCACGCCCTTCGGGCCATACGTCCGCGCAAGATAGCCGTTGCGCCAGACGATCTCGTCCGCCAGCGCGTCGAAGAGCGGCTGCGTCGGCTTCAGCCGGTAGGCGCCGTAGAGATAGGCGATGCGGCCGAGGTTCGCCGCGTAGTCGAACTCTCGCCGGACAAGTTCGATCCGCTTCGCCTGCCGCTCGTCCAGCCCGGCGGTCTTCTCCGCCCGCGCGAGGCATTCCTCCGTGCGGCGGAGCGTATCGGGCGAATAGACGTAGGCGAGCAGGTCCCACGGCGTGCGCGGGCTGTCGTCAACCAGCCCCTGCAGGCCGTTCGCATCCTCCTGCCCGATGCGCGGCTCGTTCACGCCGAAATCCCTGCGCAGCTTGGCGTCCAGCTCCAGATGGAAGGTGCGCATCGGCGCGGCCGCAGGACCGTAGGCGTGCCGGCAGTAGTCCTCAAACGCCCGGCGCACGTCCGTCTCGGGGGCGGCGAGGACGCGGTTGAAGATCCAGTAGGCCGGACCCTCCATGCCGTAAAGCTCGCCGTAGCCGCAGCGGTAGACGTACCTCACGTTGTGCTTCACGAAGCGCCGCGCCTGCACCGCCATGCGCGCCATCGACTGCTTGGCCGTGAAGTCCGGCTGCGGATAGCAGCCCCAGTTGTAGACGTAGACGCCGAAGCCGCGCGGCACCTCATAGCCCTCCCACCGCGCGAAGTCGCGTTCGCCCGAGGCGGCCAGCTCGACCATCACGTTCGCGGGGAACTTGCGGAACGTCCGCGGCGGGCGGACCGTCGGCCCGTAGCTGAGGATGTTCACCGTCTTGCCGGGGCGCACCCTGAGCGCCCGCTCGGCCAGGTCGCGGTGAAGCCGCCAGAGCGCCTCGCCGACGTCATTGCCGAAGAACGCACGGCACTTGTCGCACTGGCACCAGTCGCTCCCGTCCTGCTGCGCGAGCTGGACGACGTCGGCGCCCTCGTCGAAGCGCCGGATCAGCTCGTCGAAGATCAGCTGCTGCACGTCGGGATTCGACACGCAGAGCGCGTTTTCCGCCGACTCGGCGCGGCGTCCGCCCAAAAGGGCGAAGTACTCGGGATGCTCCTGGAAGTATTTCGCCGTCGGACAGGCGGCGGGATAGGAGTGGCCACCGTAGGAATGGAAGACGCCCTGTCCGTAGAAGCCGTTCGCATACGCATACATCATCCCGGCCGAACCGAAGCCCGAGCCGGCGATCTGCGTCGCCTTCTCGACGTCCAGCGTGCCGTCCGCAAGCTCGACCTTCCCGACCTTGGGGACGTCCTTACCCAGCCTGCCCGGCGCCAGGAAGACGACGTCGGCGGACTTTTCGAGGAAGCGCGCCACCGCGCGTACCGTCGGCAGCGTGCAGCCCGTCCAGGCAAGACCCCTGCGGCCGGTGCGGCCGGGGCGGTCGGGGCCGAAAAGATAGACCGAGCCGCCCTTCTCGGCGACGACGTTGTCATGGTACGCAAGGCCCGACAGGTCGAAGCCCGCCTTCGCCGCCGCGTCCGCGCCAAGATGGATCGCCGGCGCACCGGCCTTGTCCGGCCCGACGACGGGCAGCTCCAGCCCCGCGCCAAGCCGCAGGTCCTCCTGCAGTTCGGACGCCGCTGCGCAAATGGCGGCGCGTACGCCGGGGTCGCCGTCCGCAGGCACGACGATACGCCAATCGGAGCCGATCGTCAGCGCGTATGCGGGGACGGCGAGGATGCCCGACAGGACGACGACAGGGACCAGACGCTGCATACTTTCTTCTACGCCTTTCCTTTTTACCCGTTTACCTGGTCTTTTCGGCGGCCATGTCGCCGAATTCCCCCAGCAATTCGTAACGCGGCACGAACGTCGTGTACATGATGCCCTCGCAGCCGGGCGTCGCCTTGGCCGCCTTCAGGTGGAGGCGGCAGCCGTCGAGGTTCTCCGCATCGTAATAGCTCGCGCAAAAGGTCCTGAAGCCAAGCCCGCTGAAATGCGCCAGCTGCTCGGCCATGCGACGTCCGTCCCAGCAAAGGATGACGAGTTCCTTCGGGATGTAGCGCCAGGAGTCGACGAAAGACCCCTCGCACAGCATGTACTTCGGCACGGCGTTCATCTTGCGGTCGAACATGTCGGCCCAGACGTAGACCTTCGCCTCGGGACAGGTGCGGCGGATGATGCCGAACTGCTTCGTGACGCAATCGCCGAGGATGTGCGCCATGTCGGTATGGCGGGCGACGCAGGCCGCGCACGTGCCGCCCATCCGCACCTCGTCCATCGACAGCACCCAGCGCGTCGGGCCAATGAGTTCCTTCAGTTCGCCCGCACACGTCTCGAAATGGCGATAGAGCTCGGGTTCGCTCATGCACACGCAGACCTGCCCGCCGCCCTTGACGGCCGTCGAGCGGTAGCCGCTGACGAGCAGCCGGTCGCCCGGACGGATGCGGCTGTCCTTCGTCAGGCGAAGCTCCAGCGACGTGCCGCTCCGGGCGCGGGGCTTGCCGCGGACCAGCCCCTCGACCGGCTCGTAGTCAACGCCCTCGTCATAGACCTGCAGCGTCTGCGCGTGCTTGACGACGAACGGACACCCCGGTCGGCGCAGGACGTCCGGCAGCCCCGTCGGACGGATGCTGAAGTCGTCCATCCACAGCTTGCCGCCGGCGCCGCGGTAGGTGCCCGCGTAGATCGTGACCTCGCCGTGCGACTTCGTCTGCACCGGCACCGTGATGCGCGTCCACGGCAACGTCGTCGGCCGGCGGTGGATGGCGGGCTGGCCTGCGAGGCAGCCGTCCGCATCGTAGAAGGAGATGTTAAACGCGCCCGTCGCCGTGAAGTCCTCCGTCTTCACCCACATCGAGCACTCGTACTGCGTCCACGGCCTGAGCGCGAGCTTCTGGGTGATCCGGCAGCTGCCGTCGGGGCTGAACTCGGTGAAGCGTTCCATGCGGACCGCATGGCGGCCGGAATGGAACACCTTGTCGTCGACGAACGTCTTTACGCCCGGCCGGTCGAGCATGTTCCAGCCCGCGAGCGTGCCGTTCGGCCGGAGGTCCTCGAAGGAGCCGTTCTGCACGAATTCGGCGGCGGCATCCGCCACGAAGCGCGCCGTGCGGTCCTCGCCGACCAGATACGGCATGTCGGTGACGGGGAAGCCCTCCGCGAGATTGGGGTTGCGGCCGAGCATCGTGCCGTAGCCGACGGACCAGATCATCGGCACGATGTCGAGGTTGCGGTCGCGGCAGGCCTGGCGAATCCGAAGGAAGTTCTGCTTCCACCAGGCGGGACGAGAGGGGTAGTCGTCCATGTTGACGGCCCAAAGCATGGCCGTATAGCCGTGGCTGGCCGCCGTGGCGATCTGGTCGAGGCAGAACGCCGTGTCCTCCGGCGAAAGCGGATTCCTCGCCAAATGGAACCAGCGTTCGGCGAGCGGCGCCGCGCCGGCCGGCGCGACGGCCGACAGCGTCAGGCAGGCGGCAAGCAAGTTCGCGATCAGCCTGCACGATTTGCCAGTCTGCGGGAAGCGTCCCATCTCAGACCTCCCAGCCCTTGGCGTATTCGCGGCTCCACAGCTCCGCCGCCGCGCCCCTGTTGAGCAGCTTGCCGGTCTTCGGATCGATCCGGATCGCCTCGCCCGTCGTCTGCGCGATGTTGCCCAGGAGCGCGAGCATCGTCGACTTCGTGCCGATGTCCGCATTGGACGCGGCCAGCTCCGGCGTATTGGCGCGGATGCAGTCCACGAAATTGGCGAAATGGAACCGCGTCGAATCCTTCGAGCCGCCGCCCGCACGGTTGTTGTAGTCGGCGGCCTCCTCCTGCTCCTCCTTCGGCATCGTACCCCATTCGCGGACGAACTGGCCATCCGCGTCAAAGAGGCGCACCTCCGTCCCTTCCATGAAGTAGACGCTGCCCTTCTCGCCGTAGACCATGCATCCCGTGCCCAGGCCCATGTAGGGGTTCGCGTCCACGCAGGAGGTTCCCTCCCAGGTGATCAGCTGCCCGCCCGGAAACTCCATGCTGACGGTCTGCGTGTCCGGCCACTCCCAGTCCTGGTCGGACGGCTGGAAGTAGCGTCCGCCTGCCGAGGTGACGCGCTCGGGCCACTCGGCGCCAAGGCACCACCGCGCGACGTCCACGAAATGAACCGAATTGTTGCCGCACTCGCCCGTGCCCCACTTGCGGAACCAATGCCAGTTGTAGGGCACGAGATTGTCGCGAAACGCCTCGCGCGGCGCCGTCGCCTGCCAGAGGTCCCAGTCAAGCCACTCGGGCGCCGCCACCACCTTGCCGCGGCCGATCGGACTCCGCTTCGTGTGGTACCAGCACTTGGCGTAGCGCGCCTTGCCGATGAGGTTCCCCGCGCGGATCTCCTGCAGGGCCTGGATGTATCCGGGGCGGCTCCGGCGCTGGCTGCCCATCTGGAAGCACATGCCGGTCCGCTTCCACGTGTCGCGTATGACCTCGCATTCGTGCGGACAGAACGCGCAGGGCTTCTCGACATAGACATGCTTGCCGGCCCGCATCGCCATGACCGCCGAGTAGGCGTGGAAGTGATCTGGCGTTACGGACACGACGCCGTCGACGTCCTTCATCTCCAGCACCTTGCGGAAGTCCTTCTCCTTGCGGGGCAGGACGCCAGTTTGCTCGCGGATCAGCTCCGCTGCAAAGTCCATCGCCCGCGAATCGACGTCGCAGACGCAGACGACATCCACCCCGGGCACCTTGAGGACGTTTCCGAGGACCGCTTCGCCGCGGCCGCCGCTGCGGCATCCGGCGAAGGCAAGGCGGATGCGCGACGAAGGCGCGTCATCGCCGAAAAGACGCGACGACGAGGCGATGAAGAAGGCGCCGGCGCCGGCCCTGACGAATTCCCTGCGATTCATGTGCATGTGCATTCCCCCTGTCAACAAGTTCGCGTCACGACGGCGTCTCCGCTTTCCTGAAGAAGGCCTCGACGGCGGCCCTTTCCTCCGGCGTGTCGGGGAAGAGCCGCGTCCCGGCGCAAAGCCCGACGACGGTCGCGAAAAAGGAGATCGGCGTCATGACCGTCATCTCGCGGAGCGCGGGATGCCAGCCGCCGACGGCAAAGGCCACGAGGCTCGCCGCCATTCCGACGAGCATGCCGCTGAAGCCGGCGCGCCGGGACAGTCGCCGGAGCACGAAGCCCGCCAGCATCGGAAGCCCGATCGGACAGGAGAAAAGCGCAAAGACCTTGTTGGTCAGGTTCAAGAGGTCATCCGCCCCCTGCGCCGTGCGCATGGCGAACGTCAGCGCGATCACCAGCCCACCGGCAACCAGCGTACCCATCCTCGCCGCGAACATCCGCTCCTTCCGTGACGACCCGGGCCGGAGCATCCGCACGTAGAAGTCGTTCGTGAGCACGCAGGAGACGGAGTTGTAGTCGCCCGCCAGCGTCGACATCGTTGCCGAGAACATCGCCGCGACGACCATGCCGATCATGCCGACGGGAAGCACGCGCTTGCAGACGATCGCATAGACGCCGTTCATGACGTTGGGATCGTTCACATCCAGTCCCGGCAGGAACACGCGCGCGGCCATTGCCGGAAAGAAGAAGAGCGGCGGCCCGACGAAGAGCAGCAAGGCGACCAGGTAGCCGACGCGCTTCGCATCCTTTTCGCTGCGCGTCGAGTAATAGCGCTGCACGAGCGTCCAGGAGGTCGAACGGTTGATGACCGTGCCGACGAACGAGACGAACATGTAATACCACGTGTACTTGCCCGCGACCAGGTCGAAGAAGCCCTCCGGCGCCCGGTCGACGAAGTTCGCCAGGCCGCCCACCTCCCGGAGACAGAAGACGGGAAGGGCGAGCACGACGGCGAAAAGGACGAAGAACTGGATGAAGTCGGCGACCAGCGTCGCCTTGAGTCCCCCGAGGAACGTGTAGAAGATGACGATGACGCCGGAGACGACGATGCCGGTCTCGATCGGGAAGCCGAGTCCGACGCCGACGACCGTGCCGATCGCGAGCAGCTTCATCGAATCGTCCAGAATGCGCATCGGCAGCCCCAGCCACACGAGGCCCTGCCGCATCCGGTTGCCGAAGCGCGTCTCGATGTACTCAAGGGGACTCCGCGTCGCCACGCGGCGCCAGCGGACGGCGAAGCACTGCGCGCCGATCAGAATCGCCGGCACCAGGATCCAGCTCACGGTGATCGGCAGGAAGCCGAACTTGTAGCCGAGCGCCGAGTACATGACGAATGCGAGCGCGGAGAACGTGCACATGTAGAAGCTCACGCCGGAGAGCCACCACGGCATCGTCTTGTCGCCGCCGAAGAACTGGTCGGAATCCCCGGACTTCCGGCTGTAATGGACGCCGACGCCGATCATCGTCGCGAAAAACACGGCAATGACCAGATAGTCCCAGAACATCAGCGTGCGTTCGGCCACCGTCAGTCCTCCCAGCCTTCGAGTCCGATCAAACGCAGCGGATTCTCCCGGGCCACCTTCACGCAGTCGGCCTCGGAAAGGCCGACTGCGGGCGACTGCAGCACCCTGACCGCAGCGGCCAGCAGGCACGAGGAGCCGTGCAGCAGCTTCGTGCCGCCGCAGCGAAGGAAGCCCGAAGGCTCCAGGACCGAGACGCTCCCGTTCCGCTCGTAGATGCCCGGCGGCAGGCCGCCCGGATACGAGCAGTCCGAAACCGCCAGCAGCCGGTCGAGCGGCACTGCGCGCACGTAGGTCTTCAGAACCGCCTTGGGCAGATGGAAGCCGTCCGGTATGAACATGACCGTCATCCGGTCGTCCGACAGGCCCGTCCAGAAGATGTTCGCGTGCCGGTCGATGAGATTCGGGATGCCGTTGCCCAGATGCGTAAACGCCCGCGCGCCCGCCGCGGCAAGCGGCGCGATCTCCTCGGGGCGCGAAGCCGCCATGTGGCCGAGCGAGACGACGGCGCCGTCCGCCGTCACGCGACGCGTGAAGTCCGCCGCGCCCGGCACTTCCGCCGCAATCGTGACGAGGCGGACGAGTCCGCCGCAGGCGTCTTGCCAGCGCGCAAACGTCGCATACGACGGCGGCACGATGCAGTCGGGACGGTGCGCCCCCCGATAGCCGTCGACAGGCGAGATGAACGGCCCCTCCATGTGAATCCCGAGGATGCGCTTCGCGCATTCCGGATACCGCCGCCTCGCCGCGGCGATCGTCTTCAGGCAGTGGATCGCGACGTCGTCCGGACACGTGCAGATCGTCGGCTGGTAGCCGGCCGTCCCGCCCGCCGCAACCGCCTCCGTCACCTTGAGGACGGCCGCTTCCGTCAGCGCGGCATCCGTGAACGAGACGCCCACGCGTCCGTTGATCTGCAAATCGACCCAGCGCGGCTTCATTTCGTCAGGCTTTCCTTCCCGCGACCGTCCGCAAGACGGTTCCTATCCGCCATATGCGTCCATGAGGCCGCGGAAATAGCCCATCGACAGCGGCACCCAGTTCGGGTTGGCGTTCTTCGGATAGTCGTTCCGCTTCTCGAAGGCGCCGACCAGCTCCAGACCGCAGACCCGGTCGTAGCCGACGTCGACGAGCGCACGGAAGACGCGGCGATAGTCGATCGTTCCCCTGTAGGCGATGTCGCCCGACGAACCGTTGTCCGGCTGGCTGGTGTTGCGCAGGTGAACGTCAAAGAGACGGTCGTGGTACTTTCGGATCAGCTCCGCGCCGTCAAACCCGTCCGCATACGAATACGCGAGGTCGAGACAAAGGCCGACGCGCGGCGAAAGACCCGCGATGTCCTTCATGATCGACTCGGCCGTCGGGTACATGTAGGGACAGCCGGAGTACTTCGGGTTCGCACCGTGGTTGTGGATCGCGAACTCGATCTTGTACTCGTCCGCCAGCTGCGACGCCAGCGCGACCAGTTCGAGGTTGCTGCGGAGCAGGTTCCAGGTGTCGGTGCCGTCCGCGGCATTCCGCCACGGGACGCCGACGTAGGTCGGCACGCCGAGCTTGGCGCAGAGTTCAAAGCCGGCCTTCAGCTCGTCGGCCGTCTTCAGATAGTGCGGACCGACGCCGTAGGGCTCAATGTCCCTGTCGGCCAGCATCGCCTTGAACGACTTGATCTGGGCGTCAGTCGCGTCATACGGCAGAAAGAAGTCCTTCACGCAGAGATAGTGGATGTCGTTCTTGACCATGTCCGCGTAGGCCTGTTCGGGCTTGAGCGTATGGTACGTCCAGCCGGCGATGCCGAGCTTGAACTTCGGCTTGCCGCCGCAGCATGGCGACGCGGCCGTCACGCCATCCGTCGCACATCCGGCACAGGCCAGCGCCGCGCCCGACAGGAGAAAGTCCCTTCTGTTCATTGCGTTTTTCCTTTCGTCAATCCGTGCGGTTCAGAAAATCGGCAAAGTCCGTGTGCCAGCTCCCAGGCCTTCACGAGGGTGTGGTACTTGACGATCAGGTTGTCAATGCCGTCCGTGTCAGGCCGGCCGCCGCTGACCTGCCGGAGGAAATCGCCCAATACCAGCGAGAACTGCTCTTCATGGGAGACTTCATACTTGCCCGGATACGTAATGCGCCAGAGAGCGGGATCGTCCGTCCGCTCGCACGCCAGGCCCGGCGTCTGCACGGACAGCTCCGCCAACGCCATTCGCAGCGACGCCGCAAAGCCCGCAGGATCTTGGGCGCGCGAACGCGCATACAGGCCCGAACGGAGTCCGCTGACCGCCCCGTCCGTGATGAACACCTCGGCCTTGGTCCCGCGCATGAGCGCGTAGCTCGTGTCGCCCGATCCTGCCGGAGCCTGCACGTTCCAGACGACGGACACCTTGCAGCAGACGCCTCTGAGCGCATAGGTGAACTCGCCGTTGCACAGGCAGTCGAACGGCGCATTCGCTTCGCCGCCCGTCGACAGCCTGTACTGCTCCGGCGAAATGACCGTCGGCCATTCCTTCGCCGACAGCACCCTGACGTCGCCGACCGAAAGCCGCTGCCCGGGGAAAAGGGACCACTGCACGCAATCGACCATGTGCGTCGCCACGTCGACAATGCCCTCGCCCTGCTTCGTCGTGTCATAGTACCACTCCGGACGCCGGAGCGGCCTGCCGTCCACGAACTTGCAAAAGTGGTGCACCGACCGGCTGACGACGGCCGGATTCTCCGGCGTGCCCTGCTCCTGCTCACCGTAAAAGGCACGGCATCGCGCCAACCTCGCCGCCAGGCGGGAACGGAACGAGTAACGCCCCGTCATCATGTCCGCAAACGCCAGCCCCTGCTCCTTCGCGAGCGATGCCGCCCGGCACGTTTCCGCAAACACCGCGGGGGTAATGGCCATCGGCTTGTCGGCCAGGACATGACACCCCGCCTCCACCGCCGCCAGCGCGTACGCGCCCTTGCGGTCGTTGCGCCCGGCCAAGACGACGACAGCCTGTTTCCCGAACGCGCCGGCCGATGCCGCCAAGCGAAACTTCTCAAGGTAGTCGGCCCCCGCATAGACGTTGGTGCGCCAGGCCGTCGGCGCCACGCGACGACCGTTGAACGAATCGACGAACTGCAGGTACTCGTCAAGCTCACGCCCTTGCGGAGCGAAGACGCGGACATCCGCAGCGATCTCCGGATTGGCGCGTTTCAGCGTCAAGGCGGCATGGAAATGGCCCGGATCCAATGCGATCAGACCCACCGACGAGAAAAGCATGGACACCAGTTGAAGCATCGGACGAAATTGTACTAAATCGTCCGTCGCTTGTCGTGTTGTATCCAACAACAAATCATGTCGCATCAAATAACCGGCTGGCGCTCCGGCTCGCCGCCGAACGGACAGTCCGTTCGCGTTTTTTCCGATTCGTCCCGCACCGGGCTTGCCGGACGATTATGATATAATTCCGGCATCATGCGCTCCTCGCACAAGCGACCGAAGGTCCTCATCGCCTTTCCTTCGTCGCGCAACTCGCGCTACGAGAAAATGGGCGGCATCTACCGTTATCTGCGCGAACACGGCCTGGCTTGGGAGTTCGTGATCATGCACGAATACGTCAAGCTCTCCCGCAACTACCTGTCAACGCTGGTCGAAGAGGGTCTGGACGGCGCCATCTTCACGGCGGTCGACATTCCGCACGACGTCATCGAGCACATGTCGGAGATCCGGCTTCCCGTCGTCACGATCGCCCTGCCGATTCCCGAACGGCCGAACGTCTCCTTCGTCCTTAGCGACAACGCCGCCCATGCCCGCTTGGCGGTGGGCGAGTTCCTCCGCTCGGGAAGATTCCGCACCTACGCCTACGTTCCCCTGCCCGAAGCGCCGGACTGGTGCAATACGCACATACGGGTGATGGCGGACGCCCTGTCGAAACACGGTCACGAGCTCAAGGTCTTTGCCGCGCCCATCGCCAAAGACCGCACGCACCTGGTTCACTGGCTCCGCCAGCTTCCGAAGCCCGCGGCCATTCTTGCCGCCTGCGACTACCGCGCAAATGACGTCCTGCAGGCCGCCCGCAAGGCGCGGACCGACATTCCCGGCGACCTCGAGGTCATGGGCATCGACAACGATACGACGCTTTGCGAGAACTCGACCCCCACCCTGACAAGCATTCAACCGGACTTCGAGCAGCAGGGGTACCTCAGCGCCAAGCTGCTCGACGAGCTCCTGTCCGGATCCTCCGCGACCAAACGCGAAAGCGTCGGCGCCAAGTCCATTGCCTGGCGCGAATCCGCAATCTCCACCCATGCCACGGGGGCCTCGCTCGTCCAGCGGGCCATCGACTTCATCAACCGCGAATATGCCAACGGCATCGGCGTTCGGGAGGTCGTGGCGTACCTGAAGGTTTCGCGCCCATTGGCCGACCTCCGCTTTCGCCAGTGCCACGACAAGACGATTCTTGAGACGATCACGAACATCCGCCTCAAGAAGACGCGCGAACTGCTGTCCTCTTCGCCGCATCTGACCATTTCGGAAATCTGCCGCCAAGCCGGATGGAAAAGCGAAAGCCACCCCAAGCATCTCTTCCGCAAGCACTACGGCATCACCATGAGCGACGATCGGCTCGGCTGACGGCGGCGGCGATCACTTCCGTCCCCTGGTCGCGCACCGCCCGTCAGTCGGCGACCCTGCCGCCGGGCACTCGCCGCACACGGCTGCCGAGCGAACAGATGATGTCGTAGGCGTGCGTCCCCTTCAGGACGGCCCAGTCGTCCGGCGTAATCGAGTCCTTGCCGCATCGGCCGAAGCAAACGACCTCGTCGCCCGCCCGCACGTCCGGAACGTCCGAGACGTCCACCGTCGCATAGTCCATCGAGATGCGGCCGATGATCCTGCACCGTCGGCCGCCGATAAGGACAAAGCCGCGATTCGTCAGGGCCAGCGGCAGGCCGTCCGCATAGCCGGCGGAAATCGTCGCGACTTTCGTCGGCGCGTTCAGGCACCAGGTGCGCCCGTAACCCAGCGTCGTCCCCGCCGGCAGCTCCCGGACCTGCGCCACCCGCGTCTTCAGCGTCAGCACCGGCTCGACCTTGAGCGCCCTGCGTCCGTTCGGATCGAAACTGCCGTGCAGGTTGATGCCCGTGCGAACGACCGTAAACGGCTGCTTCGCCGTCTCCGGGAAGTTGTTGATGCCGTCCGACGCGGCAATGTGCACCTTCCTGAAGCGGAAACCCATCTTTTCCGCCGCGGCGACAATCCGCTTGAAGCGCGCGATCTGCCGTTTCGTGAACGGATCCTTCGGATCGTAGGCCACGGGAAAGTGGGAGAAGATGCCCTCGCAGTCGAGATTCGGCAGCTTCCCGACTGCGCGCAGCACGGCCGGCGCCTCCGCCGCGAGAATGCCCAGGCGGCCCATGCCCGTGTCCAGCTTGAAATGCACCTTGGCCACGACCTTCGCCCTCGCCGCCGCCGCGCTGATCAGCCGCGCCGTCGGCAGGTCCGTGACCGGCAGGATGACTCCGCGCCGCACCATCTCCGGAATCTCGTCCGGCAGGACGCTGGAGAGGATCTGGACTTCCGGTGCGGCCGCCGGACGCACCCGGCGGCACTTCGCCAGCGCCTGCTGAAGCTCGATCGCCTCGAAGGGTTCGGCGACGCCGAACAGCTCGCACCCCGCCGACGCCAGCGCCCGGGCATACGCGGCCACGCCCAATCCGTAGGCGTTCGCCTTCAGCACGCAGAGGACCTTCGCCGGACGCACGTGCGCCGCAATCCGGCGATAGTTCCGCACCAGCGCGTTCAGGTCGATTTCCACCGTGACGCGGCGTTTCATTTCGTCGTTACCGTAAAGGTCTTTCCGCACATGTGGCAGGTGACGTCCAGCGTCGGCGGCAGCTGCTGCCGCTCCTCCCCGGCCAGCGCCGCCAGCATCGCCCGCGCCCGGTCGGGCGAACAGCGGCAGGCGAACCGCAGCGGCGTCGACCGGCGCAGTTCGGCCCGCCCGAGTCCGAGCTGCTGCAGGAGCTTGCGCGAGGCGACGGCCAGGGACCTCGGCTCGTTCGCCCGCGTGCAGACCAGCGGACCCTTCGCGTCCGGCAGGTCCTCGATCAGGACGCCGCGGGCCTCGAGAATCTCCACCTCGTCGCTGACGGCGGCCTCGACGCGCAGGCAGGCCCTGCGCTGCAGGGAACCGACCAGATAGCCGTCCAGCGACGTCGCCACGCCCTGCGAAAGGATCCTGCCCGGCACGGAGCGCGTCACCTGAATCCGCTGGTCGCCAAGCACCATGCGGTCCCGGGGACGGCCCAGCCCGTCAAAGCCGTCCAGCACCTTCCGCTCCGTATAGCCGCGAAGCGTCCCCTGCGCCGTGCATTCGACGTTGTAGCCGCCGAGCGGACCCGAACACTTCATCTGCACGCTGACGGTCTCGTCCTCCGAGGACATCTCGCCGCCCAGCAGCGCCGCGACGGCGAGCGCCTCCGTCAGGTAGTGCGCCGCCGTCGGCCCCGACAGGTGTCCGCGCGCCAGCGCCTGCGCCGCCGAGGTCACGTCGGCCAGCGTCACCGCGACCCGCAGCTCGCCATCGTACCACTCCTCGCGACAGTCCTTCATCCTGACCCGAACTTCCCTCCCGTTCCCTCAGAACGAACGCTGGACGCCGACGGCAACCGAACCGATCGCCTCGCAGTCCGTCTCCAGCCCCAGCGTCACGTCGACGTCGGCCCTGAGCGACCACTCGTCCGTCAGATGGAAGAAGGCGCCCAGCCCCGCCTTCGGCCCGACCTGACCGCAGCCGTCGCCGAGCCAGCCCCTGACCCCGACCGTCACGAACGGGTCGAACCGCGAATACCCGAAGAGATCGCCGTAGAGACGCCAGCCCTGAAGATAGCCGAGCGCACCGACGGACAGCCCCGCGACGTTCTCCAGCCACGCCGCCTCGCCTTCGACCGCCCAGTCCTCGGTCAGGAGCCAGCCGCCGCGCAGCGCCGCCCCGGCGACGCACCGCAGCCGCGACCCGCCCGGCGGCAGCAGCACGGCGCCCGACAGCCCGACGTAACCGCAGCCGGAATCGGCGTCTTCGCCAACCGCCAGCGACGGCAGGGGCGACAGCGACAGGACGGACAGGAGCGACAGGAACGGCGCGAGACGGACGACGCTGGACGGCAAACGCTTCATTTCCTGATCACTCCATCGCCGGTAATCGCATACTTGTAGGTCGTCAGCTCCTCCAGCCCCATCGGTCCGCGCGCATGGAGCTTGTCGGTCGAGATGCCGATCTCCGCGCCCATGCCAAACTCGCCGCCGTCCGTGAAACGCGTCGAGACGTTGTGGTAGACGCACGCCGAATCGACGTCGCGCAGGAACTCCTTCGCACGCCCGGCGTTGTTCGTCACGATGCATTCGCTGTGATGCGACGAATGCGCGTTGATGAAGTCGATGGCGGCCCTGACGTCATCGACAATCGCCACGTTGAGGTCCAGCGAGAGATACTCCGTCCCCGCCTCGTCCTCATGCAGCCGCACCCCCCGGTCCCGCGCCCAGGCCTCGACCATCGGCAGGAACAACGGCGCCAGCCGCCGGTGCACGAGCAGGCATTCCGCGGCGTTGCATACGCCCGGACGCTGCGTCTTCGCATTGTCGAGAATCGACAGCGCCATGCCGAGGTCGGCTTCGTCGTCCACATAGACGTGACAGACGCCCTTGTAGTGCTTCAGGACGGGAATCAGCGCCGACTCGCACACTGCGCGAATGAGCCGCTCGCCGCCGCGCGGAATCGCCACGTCCACCAGCCCGACCGCCCGCACCAGCTCGCTCACCGCCTGATGGCCGGGAATCTCCACGAACTGGACGGCTTCGCCCAGCGCGCCGAGCGCCTCCCGGACGACCTTCGCCAGGGCGCGGTTCGTGCCGAACGCCTCCTTGCCGCCGCGCAGGATGACGGCGTTGCCCGCCTTAAGACAGAGGGCGGCCGTATCGACCAGCACGTTCGGCCGCGACTCGAAGACCACGGCGATCACCCCGAGCGGCACGCGCACCTTGCGAATCGTGATGCCGCTCGGACGCTCGCGCGACCACAGCTCCTCGCCAACCGGATCGGGCAGGGTCGCAACCCGGCGGACGCCTTCCACCATCGCCCGAAAGCGTTCGCCGGTCAGCGTCAGCCGGTCGATCATCGCCGCGGCCAGCCCCGCCTTCTCCGCGTTCTCGACATCGACCGCATTCGCGGCCCCGATCGCCGCGGCATTCCGTTCGAGCGCGTCGGCCACGGCCGCAAGCGCCCCGTTCTTCGCCGCCGTCGAAAGCCTTGCGAGATCCCCCGACGCGGCACGGGCACGCGTCGCCATTGTGCGGATGTAGTCAGCAGCGTCCATGGTCGGTATTATACTATAATTCCGCCGCCCGCGACTTCGTCGCCGCGATAGAAGACGGCGCTCTGCCCGGGCGCGATGCCCGCAATGCCGTCCCGGAGCAATCTTGGCTCGCCGGCGCTGCGCACCTTGACGGGCAGCGACTTGTCGATCAGCCCGACGGGATCTCGCACTTCGAGGTCACGGCGGACGGCCTCCTCCCTGAACCCGACGACGACCTCGTTGTGCGCAGCATCGAGGCCGACGACATAATACGGCGTGCCGCCGCCGATGCCCAGCCCCTTGCGCTTGCCGACCGTGTAGTTCCAGAACCCCTGATGCCGCCCCAGCACCTTGCCGTCGGTGCGGACGATGTTCCCCTCGCGCGGCGCCGCTCCGACGATGACCATCGGATCGCCGCCGCAGAAGTCCTGGCTGTCGCCCCGGTCGGCGGTCGCCAGCCCGAACCGCCGCGCCGTCTCGCGAACGGCCGTCTTCGTCATCTCGCCGAGCGGAAAGATTGTCCTCGCCAGAATCTCCGGCTTCACCCGATAGAGGAAGTAACTCTGATCCTTCGTCCGGTCGACGGCCCGGAAGAGCCGTCCGCCGACGATCCGCGCATAGTGTCCGGTGGCGAAACGGTCGCAGCCGAGGGCGAACGCCGCGTGCGGCAGTCGCCAGAACTTCACCGTCTCGTTGCACCGGACGCACGGATTCGGCGTCCGCCCCCCGAGATACGCGTCGCGGACATAACGCAGGACGTCGGCATTCCAGGCTTCGGCGAAGTCGAACACGTGCAGCGGAATGCCCAGCCGGTCGGCGACGGCGCGCGCCTCGGCGACAGTCTTGCCGTCTTCGGCGCGGCCGAGCGCCATCGTGACGCCGATGACCTCGTGTCCCTGCTCCTTCAGCAGCAGGGCGGCGACGGAGGAGTCCACTCCACCCGAAACTCCGACCGCGACCCTCATTCCGCAGAACGCCCGGCGACCGCGCGCAGCCACCTCAGCTCGCGCCGCCGCATGCGGTCATAGCCCTTCGGATCCCGGTCGTCGGCACCGGACAGGTGATCCATGCCGTGCGCCACATAGAGCAGCAGTTCCTTCGCCACCGACCAGCCGCGGCGCCGCGGCGCGACGCGAACCGCCTGATCGACGTTGACGTAAAGCTCGCCGTAGACTCCGGCCGGTTCGCCCGGCAGCGCGTCATAGCGCTGGGTGATGACGTCCGTCGCGCCCCCGACGCCGTTGACCGCCAGATGCACCTCGGCCGAGAAGGCATCGTCCTGCAAAACGACCGTCACCGCCCGGAACGGCGTACCGATCCGTGCGGACGACTTCGCCGCGAACGCTGCGGCCGCCGTCTTCAGCTGCCGCTTCGTCAGGCCGACGGAACGCGGCAACGCACCTTCGACCGTCACTTCGCACCCTGCCCTCGCCACGCCGTCAGGCAACAGCGGTCACGCCCTTCTTGAGGATGATGTTGCCGTATTTGGCGGTCTCGCCCGTGAGGACGATGGCATAGGCCTGCTTCGCCCGCTCGTAGAACGCATAGCGCTCCATCCGCTCGATCTTGCCCGCATAACCCAGCGCAACGCGGTACTTCTGCTCAACCGACGGATCGAGCGTGTCGCCGGGGACGGCAGCCATCATCACGACGGGCGTCGCATAACTGTCGAGCTCCAAGAGCGGGATGACGCCCGCCAGCAGCCGGTCACAGCCGACGCCGTCCGCCCGGAGGACGATCGCGCCGTCACGGCCAAACGTGTGCGCCGGGAAGTGCGCATCGGCAAAGACGATCTCGTCGCCGTGGCCCATCTCGGCCAACGCCTTCAGGAGATCGGGAGCAACCACCGGGGAAATGCCTTTGAGCATGCCAGACCCTTCCTTTCCAATCGGCCCTGCAGATCGAGACGAGCAACCGAGCGCCGCGACCGTCGCGGCAGCAACGATAAACTCCTTGCGCGTCAGATCCACTGCTGCGTATTATAACAAAATTCACCGACATCCCGTCGGCGCAAAATCGCGCCCGTCCGATCACACGGGGAATGCTGACGAACCGAATTTGTGCTATCATATGCGCCCATGACCATCGCTGACATTCCCGCCGTCAACCGGGCGCTTAAAAAGGAGTTCAAGGCTCACGCCGCGCCGATCATCGAACTGATCGAGGCCCAGACCCACGATCCGTTCTGCGTCCTCGTCGGGACGATCCTCTCCGCACGGACCAAGGACGCCTGCACGGCTGGCGCCGTCAGACGCCTGTTTGCCGCTGGCGGCGACACGTCGGCGGGGCTGAAGCGGCTGTCCGTTCACCAACTGGAGCAATTGATCTATCCCGTCGGCTTCTTTCGGGACAAGGCGAAGCACCTGCACGCCCTGCCGGACGTCCTGCAGGCGAAGTTCGGCGGCGTCCTGCCGCACACGGTGGAGGAGCTTTGCGAACTGCCGGGCGTCGGACGCAAGACGGCGAACCTGACCGTCGCCGTCGGCTTCGACCTTCCGGCCATCTGTGTGGACGTTCACGTCCACCGCATCTGCAACTGGCTGCAGCTGGTGAAGACTGCGAAGCCCGTCGAAACGGAAATGGAGCTTCGGCGAATCCTGCCGGTCAGGTACTGGAAGACCTGGAACAGCCACCTCGTGAGTTTCGGCCAGACCCGGTGCGATCCCATCCGCCCGAAATGCGACGGCTGCCCCATCGCCGCCTATTGCCACAGCCCGAAGAAAAAGCGCTAAACGGCATTAATCCCCCGTTTCATCCAATATTTTCGAGCCTAATCTGGGGTCTGTCCCCAGATGTCCCTCTCGCCAGACGCGCTCGCCGCACCTGTCCCTCTCGGCAAGCCTGCTAGCGGGAGAATGCGTAGAGGCGGAGGGAATCCGCGGCGAGCGCACCGTCAACCGGAGCCGCACCCGGCGCGGTCACCTGCGTCGGCCGGCCCAGCCCCTCGATCGCGACGTCCGTCGCGGCGTCCGAGATGTTCCACACGATTACGGCGCTCGTGCCGTCCGCCGCCACGAAGCGCTTGGCGATGACGGCGGCGTTCGCGCACGTGAAGCCCTCGCCGTCCACGAACCGTCCCCGCAGCAGGTACTTCGCGTGGGCGCGCTGGAAGTCGAGGACGGACTTCATGTACGCGCTGGCCGTCGCGGCGGGAACCGACGCCACGTCCCGCAGATCGGGAACGTTGTTGACCGTGCCGTAGTCTGCCTTGACGGGAATCCGGCCCTCAAGCACATAGGCGCGGTCGGGCCGGTAGCGGACCTCGATTTCGCTGCGCATGCCGAACGTCGCGACGAAGTTCACCTGCGAGCGCGTGTTCATCGGCGTGGGGAGGCGCACCGTCGTCACGAGTTCGGGGAACGTGTAGCGCCAGAGTTCGGGGAAGGACTCCACCTTCGGATCGGCCGCGCGCCGTTTCACCGCCGCGATGTGGTGCGCCATGACGCCGTATTCGCACCCGTGGAACATGGCCGTGGAATCGAGGATCGTGTCGTGCAGGCCTTCCGTCAGAACCGCGAAGTCCGGGTTCTTCTGCCGGATCCGGTCGGCGATGGAGCGCATGAACGCCGGCCGCTCCTCGGCGTAGGAGAAGGATGGCGTCGGGTGGCCGTGGCCGACGCCGTAGCAGGCGAACGGCGCGAAAATGCCGAGCTGGTCGTAGAGGATGCCGTCCGCGCCGAAGCTCGCGGCCTGTTCCGCCAGTTCGTACATGCGCGTGTGCCAGGCCGTGCCGTAGAGGCAGCCGAGCGCGAACTGGTAGACGGGGATGTCCTTGTACTTGTGGTAGGTCTGGATGACGCGGCTGCCGTCCCGCTTGACGAGCGCGAGCTTCTCGCCGTGCTGCTGCCAGAACGCGGTGGCGCCGACCTGCTGGAGCTGGCCGTTCGCGTAGATGCAGACCTTGACGCCGCGGCGGTGCGCCTCGGCGATGCCCGCCTTGAGCGCCGCGACGCCGCCCATCTCCTCGCTTGGGTCGTAGTCGGGATAGAGATGGTCGTGCCCGCCCTTCGTCCAGCCGAAGAGGCCGAGGCAGTCGAGTCCGTTCTTCCGGGCGACGTCGCAAAGCAGTGGAATGTCCGCATACGTCCAGAAGACCTCCTCGTTCTGCTGGCGCATGATCACGAGCAGCCAGCCCGTCGTGTCGCGCGTCCACTCGGGCGTCGCGGCGCGGACTTCGCGCACCGTGTCGTACCAGGCGCGGTAGCGCCTGGCGGCGTCATGCCAGTCACCCGCCATCTTCTCGCAGACGGTCTCGGGCAGCTCCCAGCTCGAACCCGCCTCAAGGAAGAGCCGGTGGTCGAAGGCGATCTCGGCGCGGCGCTCGTTCGGCGTCCAGCGCAGGCGCAGGCGCTTCGGCTGCGCCTTCGGATCGTGCGCACCCGCGTAGTACGTGCCGTAGCCGGTGTCGAGGGCCATCCACGGCATCGTGAGGCCGGTCGCGCCCGGATGAAAGCCGGTGTCGAAGGTGTAGCGTCCGTCGCGCAGCGCGAACCAGCCCGTATCCGTCCAGGAATTGCCGTCGTTCTCCGGCGGCACCGGCGGAATCTTCGGCTGCCCCGCGCGCGGGAAGTTCCGCACGAGACGGCCCGTGCCCTGCGGGAAACAGACGCCGCCGTCCGCGGGATCGACGCGCAGGCGGTTGAAGTAGGGTCCCTCGAATGCCGTCACACGGATGCCCGCGTCGTTGTTGACGACCCGGCCCCTGTAGGCCTTTCCGCCCGGGACCGTGCGTTCCTCGACGGCGACCGTGACGTTCCAGGACTTCTCGCCGTCCGTCAGCCGGTCGCAGGTGAAGCGCCGGACGCCCGGCGCGGGCGTCTCCTCGCGGATCTCCTGGCGCGCGCCCTCAAGGCGGACGGACTTCGCGGACCCCTCCTGTTCGAGCGTCAGGCGCCACTCGGGACGGTCCTGCGGGTAGAAGTTCCACTTCACGTTGTCGAAGACGATGTCGCGGGCGTTCTCGAACCAGCCGTTCGCAAGCCCCGCGCCGCCGACGCCGAAGTCGCCGCCGGCGGACCCGCTCGGCTTCTCGATGTCGAACGTCACGTTGGAGAAGCGCCAGTCGCGCACGTTGTCCTCGGGACGGAACTGGAGAACGGGCGGACGCTGCGCGCGGAACCGGCAGTCCGAGAAGGTGATGTTCTTCAGGAACGCGACCTCCTCCGAACGGCCGATGCTGACGTAGAACGGCGAATGGAAGCTGTTGATCGTCATGTTGGAGAAGCGCATGTTCTCCACGCTGAACGGCACGATCTCGCCCTTCGCCGGCGCGACGACGCCGCGGCCGCGCGGCGGGTCGATGTGCTCCTTCGCCGTGAGCGGATAGTCCATCGCCGGCAGGTAGAACTGCACGCCGAGACGGGAGTAGGGGCAGACGATGTGGTCGAAGGAGACGTCGCGGATCGGCCCGTCGCCCGTCCAGCCGATGCGGATCGCGCTCTGGTTCGAGCGGAGGATGCAGTTCGCGAAGGTCATGCGCTCGCACGGGCGCACCGTGCGCATCTGCTCCTGGTGGGTGCGGACGATCAGCGCGTCGTCCTGCGCGTCGATGATGCAGTCCGACACCGTCACGTCCCGGCAGCCGCCGAAGTGGAGGCCGTCGCCGTTCGGGAACTCGCGGTCGCACTCGATGCGCACGCCGCGGCACTGCACGCGGTCGCAGTCGAGGAACCAGGTGCTCCACCCGCAGGGCTTGTAGACGAGCACGTCGTCGAAGCGGACGTCCCGGCACCCCACGAAGAAGACGCAGCGTCCCGTGATGTTCGTGTGGCTGATGCGCTGCCAGCGACCGTCCACGCGGTGGTGGAACGCGGCCGCGTTGCCGTCGATCGTGCCGGAGCCGGTGATCGCGACGTTCGTCTGGCCCACGGTGTAGAACAGCGCGCGCTTGTTGAAGCGCGGCGAACGCTCGGGACGCCACACGGGCGTCGGCGCGAACTCGGGGTACTTGAGGGGATCCTCGCCGCCCTTCAGCGTGGCGCCGCGATCGATGTGGAGATCGACGCCGTTCTTGAGATTCAGGGTGTAGGTCTTGTAGACGCCGCCCCCCGGGACGAGGACGCGTCCGCCGCCGCGGGCGGAGCAGTCGTCGATCGCCTTCTGGATGGCGGCCGTGCAATCCGTCACGCCATCGGGCTTCGCGCCCAAGGCCGTCACGTCGATCGTCGCCGCCCCCAGAGCCTGGGCGGAAACCGCGCACGCGGCAAATCCCAGCACGCACGCAAAGGAAACGACAGCCGTCGCCCACGCCCGCCTGAATGTAAGCGCACACGCCTGCCTGAATATACGATCGCTCATTGTGGCACCTCCCTGATTGTCACGTCACGGGCTGAACCTAGCCTACGGACTCAACCCAAGCCCGAATTACAGCAGTATTTTACCAAATCTACGCGTGGGCCACGGCCCCCAAAATGACGGGCCTCAAATGGGCCTCAAATGGAAGCGGAAGCACGGGGCCAAGCGGCGAGACCAAGCGGTAGCGACCCGGGCCTAAAGTGCGCTGCCGGGGAAGAAGGTGCCGACGGACTTGCCGGCGAGTAGCGGTTGGAGGACCGTCTTGCGTCCGTTCGCAATATAGGTGTCGATACCGCTCATGACGGCCGCCTTTACCGCCTTGAGCTTCGAGTCCATGCCGCCCTTGGAGAGCTTGCCCTTCTCGCCCGCATGGACCAGTTTCATCACATTGCGGAAATCAGCGACTTCGTGAATCCGCCTGCCGTTGGCGTCCAGCAGCCCGTCGACCGTCGTCAGCAGGATCAGCGCATCGGCTTTCACGAGCTTGGCGATGAGAAAAGAGAGCCAGTCGTTGTCGCCGAAGGTCTGCCCCTTCAGCTCCTCGTCGGCCACCACGTCGTTCTCGTTGACGACCGGCACGATGCCGGCCTTGACGAGATGGTCGATCGACTTCTTCACGTTCTGCGCCCGGTGATGCGCCTCGAAATCGTAATGCGTCAACAGAATCTGGCCGATCTTCACGCCATGCTCGGCGAACAGCCGCTCGTATTCGTAGATGAACCGCGCCTGCCCGACCGCCGCGCACATCTGGACGTCATTGACATCCGTCGGTCGCGCCTTCAGCCCCAACGACTCGATGCCGGCCGCCACGGCACCGGACGAGACGAAGACGATCTCGTGACCCGCCTTGCGCTGGGCGCAGAGCTGGGCGACGAGACGACGAAGCGCCGCATGATCCGGCTTGCCGGACTTCGCGGCGATGGCATGGGTCCCCACCTTGACAACGATCTTCATGGCGCATATTATAACAAAACCGCCGCGGTACCGGCCGCGGCGGCTTGTTGCGCAACTACTCGCGACGCCTCAGGCGCCGAGCTGCATACGGCAGAAGCGCTTGACCGTGATCGGTGCGCCGATCGCCTTCGCCACGCCCGCGAGATACTGCTCGACGGTCTGTTCACCGTCGGCGACATAGTCCTGCTTCGTCAGGCAGATCTGGGTGCAGAACTTCGCGGCCATACCCTTCTTGATGCCGACGAGCGCCTGCTCCGGCGGCAGCTTGCCCTTCTGCTCCTTGAGCGCGTTGAGCTTGATTTCGAGCTCGGCGTCGATCTCGGCCTGGGG
>JBJEWA010000141.1:0-5504 GCA_051884805.1 Kiritimatiellia bacterium
TTTCGCCGGACTTCGGGGCAGTCCACGCCGAAATCAGCTCGGATATCGTGGGGTATGCGACCGGCAGCTTGACGAAGGGCAACTACAACACCATGACGGTGCAGTTCAATTCAATCGGCAAGTCGGGATTCTCGCTGAACGATATCACGCTTATTGGCATGACGGCAAGCGATGCTTCTGAAACCGCAGATCTTGCTATGTTCTGGGATCCAGAAACAAGCGGTTACAATGTCTATTACCTGTATTCCGGCCCAGAAGCCGATGACGGTTGGTATAACATGTCGACCGACAATTTCTTTGATGATGACTACCCGGATGGTATGCCTGTCGGTACGGCATTCTGGTATTTTGCGCGCAACTCAGGTGAGGGAACGTGGCAGACGGCAGGTGCGGTCGAGAATGACGACACGATCTCCTTTACTATCACGAAGGGGAACTACAATCTGATAGCAAGTGCATACCCGATTGCTCTCAAGCTGAATGACATGGAATTGAGCGGATTGACGGCAAGCGATGCTTCTGAAACCGCAGATCTTGCTATGTTCTGGGATCCAGAAACAAGCGGTTACAATGTCTATTACCTGTATTCCGGCCCAGAAGCCGATGACGGTTGGTATAACATGTCGACCGACAATTTCTTTGATGATGACTACCCGAATGGTATGCCTGTCGGTACGGCATTCTGGTATTTTGCGCGTGGAACGGGAACTGGGCGCATAACATTCGCCAAGGCCAAGTAAGCTTTTAATGCGCCGCATAGGGTGGCGTGTTGAACAACAAAAGAAAGAAAAGGAAACAAAGAAATGAAGAAACTACTGATAGTCGCGGCGGCGGTTATGCTCGCCGGGATGACGCAGGCCGCGACATTTTGGTGGGGAACCCCAACCGGAACAAGCGGCAAGCTCGTGGATGACGGCGGCAATGTCCTGACGTCTGTCACGGGCGGCTCAATCGCCCTCGTGCTCCTCGGGTCGGACACGACGACGTATTCCGACGCAACCTGGCTGATGGATGCGACGTTCACCTCGTCCGCAAAGGCGAGCACCAACGGACGCATTTCAAACTCCTACGCCTTCACATGGTCTGAGGAGGGTGGGAACATTATCGACAATGGTTCTGTAGTCACGGTGTTGTTCATGGATGCCGATGGCAACTATAGTAGGTTGATTGATGCGGCCACCGGCGCAGAACTCGACGCTACCTATACAATCTCTGGCATCACGATGAATACGTGGAGCAATTCTACGAGCCAGTGGAACTTCGCCACCGCCGATTACCAGATTCAGACGGTTCCCGAGCCGACCTCGGGTCTTTTGCTTCTGCTCGGCGTGGCTGGGCTTGCGCTTCGCCGCCGCCGCGCGTAAGCGGTTTTCGGGAAGCAGAAAAGAGGCCGCCCTCGTCATTGAGGACGGCCTTCTTTTTGGCGACGGGGAACTGGGGGCGGGAAGGATGCTGCCGAAGACAACCATATTTCTCGGATCGTTGCTGGCGTTCCTGATCGAGCCGATGGCCGGCCGTGCGCTGCTGCCGCATTTCGGCAGCGGCGCGGGCGTCTGGGTGGCGTGCCTGTGCGCGTTTCAGGTCTTTCTGGTCGCCGGCTACGCCTGCGGCGCAGCGGTCGCGAAGCATAGGCGCCGAGTGGGGCCATACGCGGTCCTGGTCGTCGCGGCGGCCGCCTACACGGCGTTCGTCTCGCCGAAGTGCATTGGCGCTTTCGGCGTCGGCGGGACTTTGGGGGTCGTGCTGGCGCTTGCCGCCGCGGTCCTCCCCGCATTCCTGCTCCTGAGCGCGAACGCGACCGTCGTGCAGTCCGTCTGCGGCGGCGCCTACGGGCTGTACGCGGTGAGCAGCGCGGGGAGCCTCGCGGGACTCATGGCCTACGCGCTCTGCATCGAGCCGCTGGTCGGGGTCCGCGCCCAGTGGCTCGGCGTGGCCGTTGGCATGGCGGCGTATGCCGGGTTGCTGGCGGCGGTGAACGGACGACAGGGCGCGGACGACAAAGCGCGGACGACGGGGGGGCGGGTCGCGGGGCGGCAGGATGGGCGATGGCGTGCGGCGCTCTGGGCGGGCCTGCCGTTCGTCGGCTGCGCGACGCTGACGTCGGCGACCGCCCATCTGACGATGGACATCGCCGGGCTGCCGCTCGCGTGGGCGATTCTCCTTGCGCTCTACCTCCTGAGCTGGGTCGTCGCGTTCTCGCCGTTCTGCGAGCGTCATCTGACGGCGTTCGTCGTCGCGGGGAGCGTCGCCGCGCTGGGCGCCGCCGTCGCCGCCGTCGCCTCTGGCGCCCAGCCCTCGGACAGGTTCGCCTGGAACGCGCTCGGCGTCGGCGGGCTGCTCGCGGTGGGGCTGGCGGCGGTTCACGGAATCCTCTACGCGTCGCGTCCGTCGGGGGCGCGGCTCGGAGTCTACTACCTGCTCATTAGCGCGGGCGGGGCGCTGGGCGGCGTGGCGGCGGCGATTCTCGCGCCGTTGTGCTTCGATTCGGTGGCGGAGTATCCCGTTTCGCTGCTCGCCGTCGCGCTGTGCCTCGGCGCGTGGATGTCGAAGAGGATCGGCGCGGGATGCGCCGCGGCGAACGGCTCGGCGAACGGCTGGTGGGGCTATTCGGGTTGCGCGGCCGTCGCCCTCGTCCTCGCGTGGGGGCGGATCGGCGACGTCCATTCGGCGGACGGCGCGCTGGTGCACAGGGCGCGGGGCTTCTACGGGCTGATGAGCGTCCGCGAGCGGGTGATCGCCGCGAGCAGCGGGGAGACGGCCAAGGTGCGCACGCTCTTCAACGGCGGGACCGTCCACGGCTTCCAGGTGGCGCACCCGTCGCTCAGGGGCAAGCCGACGATGTACTATTCGCTCAACGGCGGCGGGATCGCCCTGACGAACCACCGGAAGTGGAAGGACGGCGAGCCGATGGCGGTGGGCGTGGTCGGGCTTGGCGTGGGGACGCTCGCGGCGTACGGGCGCGCGGGCGACACGTATCGCTTTTACGAGATCAGCCCGGAGGTCATCGCCATCGCCACGAACGCGGACTGCTTCTCGTTCGTCGCCGACTCGCCGGCGAAGGTGGAAATGCGCGAGGGGGACGCGCGCTTCACGCTGGCGGAGGACGCGGCGCGGGGGGTGCGGTACGACGTGCTCGTGGTGGACGCCTATTGCGGGGACGCCGTGCCGATGCACCTTGCGACGGCGGAGGCGTTCGAGACGTACGGGGAGGCCCTGGCCGACGGCGGCGTGATCGCCATCCACCTCTCGAACTGGCATATCGACCTCTGGCCGGTCGTCAAGGCGGCGGCGCGGGAGCTGGGCATGGACGCATACGGCACGTCCGCCGACGCGGTGCTGGGCGAGTTTGCCGCGGCGACCGACTGGGCGTTCCTGACGAAGGGCGAGTACCGGCCGCGAATCCCGACCTGCTGCCGGATCGTCGACTGGAGCCGCGTCAAGGACATCGAGATGCCCACCGACGACAGGGGCAGCCTCCTGCCGTTCCTGCGCTTCAATTACGCCGTGCCGACGCTTTAGCGCCAACGCGCGTTGGCGGCGGAGGGCCAAGCCGCGCCATACCGGGGAGGAGGAGACATGAGGTCGGCGCGGGGGGCGGCGGTGGTGCGAGGACGGCGGTGCGGCGGTGGACGCAAGCTTGCCGCCATGGTCCGCAGCGTCCGTTCCTTACGCCTTTGCAATGGATGCTATCAGCTCGTTCGCCCACTGCACGGCTTCGTCTATCGTGCGGGACACGCCGTGCTTGAAGTTGGCATCATTGTACAACGTCTCCCAGTCGTCTCCCTTTACGACTGCAGGAGGCCATGACTGCATATTGCGGAACGAGAAAAGCCGTCTGCAAAGTTGCGCCGCCATCGGGAAATCCACAGGCGAATGTTCGACAATCAACTGAAGATCGACAAGATCATGGGCGCGTCTTGAGTTCGGCTCGGTAAGGCCATGCAGCTTCTGCGCAATCTGATGTTCGCATTTCATCAGCGGCACGGCGTCGGGAACCGGAAATCCGAGCGCGGTGAATATCTGTGCCACCTCGTCCGACAAGGCGAAGTCGCAATCCTCCGCATCCCCCAGCTCATTGAAACCTATTTCAAGGTCAACCGTACACCACGGCTGCCCATTATACGACAGTCTTACGGCATAAGGCTGCATCACATATTGCGGCGGCACGTTCCTGGGCTTTGCCGGATCGCGCTTCGCGACCGTCCCCGAAAAGCCGCACCATCCGCGCTTGAGACTCGCGGCCAGCTGCCTGGTGAATTCGGAGATGTCGCCTCGGCAGGCGGTGTCCAAATCCATTGTTGCGCGCGTAATGCTCGTGCCGTATCTGAGTTTGAGCCCGCTGCCGCCTTTGACGACACCGCCGTGCAGCATTTGCCCCACGATGGCGTTGGCCATGATGCTTCTTGTCTCAAGCGACTTCTCATAGTTGCCGAAAAGCCGCTCGATTGCGCGATCGAGATTCGCCCGCGAATTCGGTTTCTTAGTCATTCTTGTACAATTCCTTGAGAGTGTTGTGGGCTTGAGCATCGTTGAGAAGCCCCTTGCCTTTTGCATTCTCAACCGCTTCAAGCAAACGATCAAACATGATTATGTGCTGGCTGGTAAGAATCGCCTGTCCTGCAGACTGCGCCCTAATCCCGCCGATGAAATCTTCTTCTCGCAGTTTCGCGCCATTCTTAAGAATTATGCCCTGCGGCAAACGCCCCCTGAATCTTGACGGCGTTGCAACGTATATCTTCGCGGGATCGGTCGGACAAAGATGTAGCGCCTGAAGCACAGACGGCCCCCAAAGATAGGCGTCTTCGCCAACTCTGGCAACGGCGATGGCGTATGCATCAAGTCCATCGGGTTGGGGCACATACTTGTCGATCCGGTATAGACCATGCGCAATGCGCAGCAATTTGCCGCGTTTGGCAAGACTCAATATGGCAGCTCCCGACACGCCCAGGCTTCGGGCCTGGGATGTTCGGAAGAGACCATAGTAGCCTATGGCCTCATCGAAGATGATATCATACGCATTCACGGTGCCATATTATACCATTTTCGCCCAGTTTTTGCCAATAGCCCACATATCAAATGGCACAAACCGAGCGTTTTCGCCCACTTCGTGCCATCTCCGCCGCCATTTCCCCATTGCCTTTCATGTAGGTTATCGTTTTTGTTGCTCCATCCCGTTCCCGGCAGTCTCCGTTCCCCGTCTCCCCGACTACCAAACATCCTCGCATCCTGCCGCTGCTGCCATCGCACCCACCGCTCCGGCGTCCATTTGTCCGCGCCTGCCCCAACGCCTCCTGTGAAGGTGGAGGCTTTCTTTGTTGCCGCGATCATGCTCCCAACGCGGCGAGCGGACGGCGTAGAAGCCCGCGCGAAGTGCCCGCCGCGCCTCAGCGAGCCGAACGACACGGCACCCGACGGGGTCTGCCCCATTGGATGCCTCAAGCCTTGAACAGACAACAAGAAAGCCGCTTCCATTGCTGGAGGCGGCTTCTTTCGTTATCGGGATT
>JBJEWA010000142.1:0-24388 GCA_051884805.1 Kiritimatiellia bacterium
CGGCGTAGCTCGTCGCTTCGCTGTGCGTGTAGCCGCAGTTGTAGGCGTACCAGTAGGCGCTGTGCCTGTAGGCTCTTTTGCTCATCGTTCACCTCTCCCTTCGCCGTCCTCCCGCACCGTCCGACTCCCTGCCGACGCCATCCCATCCGTTCGGGATCGCGCCGTCGGTTCAGGTCAGCGCCTCGTCGGTTTGGACCAACTCCCCTCCGATTTGGGCGGACGAGAGTAGTATAGCATAAAATGAGAATTATATGCGGAAATCTTTTTATGACTAAAAAAGAAAAGTTTGTGACGAAAAACAAGAACAAAAGGCGGAAGGGGAGAATAATTCGTCGGGATGAGTCCACCGGGATGAGACTGATTGAACGAGTGGAGAGAGACACGCCGGGCATCAGCGCATACCGGCACCAGTCGAAGCGGTTTTGCCGGTTTCCGCACGATGACTAGGATGGTAGCAAGCTCTCCGGCTGGTATGGGCGACGGGTTGCGGTTGGCTGGTGGGCGTCGCCGTCATGCGCAAGCGGTCAGTTGTCGAAGCTGGGCTTGTGCGACTTGCGGTAGTCCGAGGGCGAGGCCCCGCAGTTCCGGGCGAAGAAGTGGGAGAAGTGCCAGAGCGACTTGAAGCCGATCAGCCGGGCGATCTCCGAAACCGGAATCTCGCTGGAACACAGCAGGTTCTTGGCGTATTTCAGCCGGATCTGCAGCTGGTACTGCAGGGGACTGCGCCCGGTCTCCTTGGCGAACTGGTAGCGGAACGTCCGATAGGGAATCTCAAGCTGTTCGCTCAGGGCCGGAAAATCCACGGCCCGGTTGTAGTTGTCGATGATGAGGCGTTGCGCCTTCACCATCTTTTCCGCATGCGTCAGCACGCCTGATTGCTTCAGGTCGTGTTCGATCAGGATTGCCACGATCTCCGGAATCCTGCCGCACAGCGAGAAAAGCCTGGTGTCGTTCGAGGTCACGAACTCGTCCACCAGCTCGTGGAACCGGACCCTGAACGAAGGCAGGTCGCTCAGGTCGAGCACTTCGCCGGTCCGGGCGAAGTACTGCGGGGAGAAGAGCTTGTCGGCGATTGCGCCCCTGAAGCCGAGCCAGGCGGACGACCAGCCCGTATCCCGGCTGGGGCGGTAGCGGTGCCAGGCGTTGGGCATGAGCACCATCAGGCTGCCCGGCCGGATCTCGTAGCGCCGCGAACCGAACTGGGCCACGCCCTCGCCGCGGTCGATGTAGACCAGCTGATACTCGTTGAGCCGCCGTCCCCTGGCATACTCGAAGTAATAGCCGTCGGGATGGGCCCGGGACGGAAACTCGCAGTTGGCCCCGGCGGTCGCGTACCCGGCGCACGTAATGGTGATTCCCCACTGCTCCAGCCGCTCAAGATGCGGAAAGTACCGGTACTGCCTCCTCATGGCCCCATTGTAGCAAACCTTGCCATTTTATGCAAACGTGCCAATAATTGCCGTTGACTTTTCCTGCGCTCTGGCTTTACAATACCGGCACAATGCGAACAGGAGACAACTTGAGCATGCGCACGACAATCAGTATAGCAATGTTTGCCATCGCCGCGATGCCGGCGCTGGCCGCCAACGACATGGCGTTGCCGCGGGTGGAGCGCCGCAAGGCGCTGACGGCGAACGTCGGCCTGGTCAGCGTCGGCCTCGACACCTACTGGACCCAGTGTCCCGGCCTCAAGGAGGAGATGGTCGCCAAGACCGACCGGCTGGCCGACAAGCTGAAGGCCCACAGGATCGAGCTTTGCCGCTTCGGCCTGATCAGCAACGTCGCCGAGGCGTACGCCGAGGTGCCCGGGATGAAGAGCGCCGACCTGGACCTGCTCTTCGTCGATATGGTCACTTACGCCACGAGCTCGACCTTTGCGACCTTTGTGCGCGAGCTCAAGGTCCCGATCGTCCTGGTGGCGCTGCAGCCCGACGACAGGCTCGACTACGCCCGCGCCACCATCAGGAAGCAGCTCCTGAACGACGACATCTGCAGCGTCCCGGAGTTCACCGGGGTGGCCATCCGCATGGGCAGGCCGGTTTGCGACGTCATCGTCGGCAAGCGCGAGGGCGACCGGGTCGCCGACGAGGAGCTGCGGCAGTGGTGCGCCGTCGCGAACGTCCTCCACGACCTCCGCCGGGCGCGGATCGGCCTCATGGGCCACGTGCTTGAGGCGATGTACGACATGCAGGTCGATCCGACTGCGGTCTCGCGCACCTTCGGCTGCCACGTGGCGCTTTGCGAGCCGGACGAGATCCTGACGTTCTACCGCGACAGCGACAAGGACGCCGTCGAAGCGATGAAGCAACGGATTCTCGGCTTCTTCGATACGCCCGACCCGGTTTCCGATCCCTGGACCGAGAAGCTGACCGAACACGATCTCACGATTGCCGCGCGCGCGGCGGTTGCGCTCGAAAAGTTCATCCAGAAGCGCAAGCTCGACGGCTTCGCCTACTATTACGAGGGCGAGCCCGGCTCGATGACGCGCGAACTCGTCACCAACTTCATCGTCGGCAATTCGCTCTTGACCGCCGCCGGCTTCCCGATGTGCGGCGAATTCGACCTCAAGAACTGCATTGCGATGATGATCTTCGACCGCCTCGACATCGGCGGCAGCTTCGCCGAGTTCCATCCGATGGATTTCGAGCGCGACACGGTTCTCGTCGGTCACGACGGACCCCACCACCTCAACATCGCCTCGAAGCGTCCCGTGCTCCGTTCCCTGAAGCAATATCACGGCAAGCCCGGCAGCGGCGCCGGGGTCGAGTTCAACATCAAGGAAGGCCCGATCACCATGCTTTCCATCGGGCTTAAGGCGGACGGGCGCTTCAAATTCGTCGTCGCCGAGGGCGAGTCGCTCGCCGGGCCGATTCCGCCGACCGGCAACACCAATACCCACGGCAGGTTTCCGCCCAACGTCCGGGAATTCCTGCGCAATTGGACCATGGCCGGTCCGACCCACCATTTCGCGCTTGGCGTCGGACACCACGCCGCGGAAATCGAGAAGCTCGCCAGGGCTCTCGACATAGAAGTCGATGTCGTAACCCGGAAATAACCTTTAGGCAGGAGGTCGAAAATGAGAAAACTACTGATGATAGCCGTTACCGCCACCCTTGCGCCGGCGGTGCTGGGCACAACCCTGTACGTCTCGACGACTGGCGCTGACGACAGTTCCGGCGAAAGCGCCGAAACGCCCCTGAGGACCATCAACCGGGCCCTGGAAGTGCTCCAGGCGGGAGGGGAAGGAGGGCGAATCCTGCTCGCTCCCGGCACTTACGAGGAGACGCCCGCCGATACGGCATATCCCACCAACTGTCTGCATATTACCGCAGCCGTGACTATTGCCGGAACAGGCGAGGCGCCCGAAGCGACGGTAATCAAGCCTGTCAGCGGCAAGCAATACCGCGTGGTGAAGCTGGCAAATCCAGAAGCGACCCTGCGCAACCTGACCGTGACCGGCGGCGTCATTCCGTCGACCTGGAAGGAAAACCTGATCAATTTCGGCGCCAACGTCTGGATAACGCAGGATGGCGGCAGACTTGAAAACTGCATCATCCGCGACGGCGCGTGCCGCGACTATGGCGGCGCCGCGGCCAATGTCTTCGCCGAGGGCGGCACGGTTTCCCATTGCAAACTGATCGGCGGCAAGACCAATATCGACGGCGCCGGGTGGAAGTCCAACCAGCAGGGCGGGTCGCTCATCTGCCGCGGAACGTGCGTGGTCGACAACACGCTGATCACCGGCTGCGTCACCAATACGACCGCCAACCTCACCAAGGCCGGCGGCGGGCCGGTCTATGTTCATGACAGCGGCAAGCTGGTGAACTGCACGATTACGGGAAACGCCAGCACCTACTGCGGCGGCGTAATCGTCGGCAGCGTCAATGCGCGCGTCGTCAATTGCGCGATAGTCGGCAATTCCGGCGACAGCGCGGATCCGGCCTATGCGGTCTGCCGCGTCCACCGGAGCAGCCCTGCGGCCACTTTCGACCCGACGGTCGTCTTCGAGAATTGCGCCGCCGATGTCGAGCTAAACGAGAGCTGCATCACCGTCGACGACCCGGACTGGTCGCCGGAGTTCGTTCCCAACGCCACCTCGCCGCTCGTTGACCGGTGTGCGGTGGCCGACGTCGTTGCGGGCATGATGAGAGAGCAGGATCTGGCCCAGGCGCCGCGGCTCAGGGGGCCCAAGTCCGACATCGGCTGCTACGAATGCCAGACTTCGCCGGCCATCGTCTTCGACCGGCTCGACGCGAGCATCGACGGCGGCAAGGCGAAGCTGACGATTCGGCTCGCCCGGAGTTCGCTCCCGGTCGATCTCAAGCTCATGGCCACGGTGGACGGGCTGCTCTCCGCCGTCGACGCCGGAGTGTTCTTCAAGGGCGAGGAGAAGACCTTTGAATATGCCGAAAGCGCGCTCTACTCGATTGGGATTTTCGCCCACTGCGACCAGTACGACCTGAGCGGACAGGTCGGCATCGCCTACCTTGGCGATGAGCGGGATGATGTTCTTTTCGTGTCGAAGTCAGGCGATGACGGCAATGATGGCAAGTCGCCGGAACGGGCGAAGCTCACCATCAACAACGCGATTGCGTCGCTTCCCGATGGCGCCGGCAAGGTCTACGTCGCTCCGGGCGTATACGATACGGAACTCAACAGCGAGTATGACGCCGGCTCCAACCGCGTGGTGGTCGCGAGCGCCTGCACGTTGATTGGCGCCGGCGCATCCAATGAAGACACGATTCTGACGAGTGCGGCCGGCAAGCGCGTTCTCGCGCTCGACCACGAGAGCGCCTGCGTGCGCAATTTGACCGTCAGGGACGGAAGCGTCACGTGGAACTCCAGCAGCGGAACAGTCATTCAGTCCTGCAAGGGCGCCAACGTCTGGATAAAGAAAGGCACCATGGAGAATTGCGTCATCAGAGATGGACATACTTCCGGATACAATTCTTGCGCCGGCAATTTGTTCATGAACGATGGCAGGGTCTCGAACTGCAAGCTTGTCGGCGGCACGACTTCCGGCAACGGGCGCAACTACAGCTATTCCGAGGGCGGTTCAATCAGCATGGCGGGCGGCGTCATGGAGAACTGCCTGATCACCGGTTGCCAGGCGATAGGCACGACCAAGTTGACCGGCGGCGGACCGATCAACATCTACGGCACGGCAAAACTGATCAATTGCACGATTACCGGCAACGACGGCGCCTGGACCGGCGGGGTGATCGTCGGCTCGGCCAGTGCGAGGAGCGTCAACTGCGCCATTTACGACAATACGCTCTCGACCGAGCCGGGACTCGACACCGACCTGCATTACCGTCCGACGAAGAACGCTTCGGTTGCCAAGAATGTGACCAACGCGACCAAGACGGTGACGTATTACTTCGACCATGCCGCCACGAGCGCGGAAGGGCTGACGGATGCCGGCGCGGCATACGTCGGCACGTCGGCCACCGATCTGATTGGCATGCCGCGCGTGATTGGTCCGGCGGTTGACATCGGCTGCTACGAGGCGTTCGGCTGGCGCCGGCTCCAGCGCGGATTTCGGATACTGATAAGGTAAGGCGCGGATGAACGGATGCATGTTGGCAGGAGTGGCGCTCTGCGCGGCGCTTTCGGCGCGCGCGGAAGTCCGGATCGACACCGCCCATGATCGGGTGCAGACGACGTTCGCGCCGGGTCCGGGGTTCGAGCGCATCGGCACGGTGGCGCAGCGTGCGGCGAAGGCGACCGGGCCGTCGCGGATTGCGCTGGGCTGCGAGATGCTGCCGCGCGGATACGGTTCCTTCGACGCCTTCAAGGACTACATTCCGCCGCTCGGCGTCGCCCGGGTGCGGCTGCAGGTCGGCTGGGCGAAGCTGGAACCCGAACGGGGGAAGCTCGACTTCGCCTGGCTCGACCGGCAGGTCGATTATCTCCTTGCCCACGGCATCCGCCCGATTCTCGAGACCAGCTATGGCAACACCGCCTACCCCAATGCGGGCGGCCCGTCGCTGTCCGACGGCCTGCCGCGCGGCGAGGATGGCCTGAAGGCCTGGGACACTTTCGTCGACCGGCTGGCGGAGCATTACCGGGACCGGGTGACGGAATGGTTCTGCTGGAACGAGCCCAACAACGATCCGAAGCTGAATCCGCCGGAACTGGCGGCCGACAACAACATCCGCACCGCCCGGCTGATCCGGAAGCACAACGGCGCGGCCAAGATCGGCATGCTGACGATGAGCTGGCCGGACGTCGAGTACGCCCGCCGGGCGCTGGAGGTCATGAAGCGGGAGGACGCGCTCGGGCTGTTCACGTGGGTGATCTATCACGACTACTCGCCCAACCCCGATGCGAGCGTCGGCAACGTGGCGCGGCTCGAGCGGCTCGTCAAGTCGTACGCGCCGCAGCTGCAGCTCTTCAACGGCGAGAGCGGCGCCACCAGCGATCCGCACTTCTCCTCGCCCATCTCCAGCGGCAAGTGGTGCAGCGAGCTGACCCAGGCCAAGTGGAACTGCCGCCGCGTGATCGCCGACATCGGGCGCGACATCGATTCGCTCGTCTTCACGATCTACGACCCGCGCTATGACAACGCCCGGCGCTATACGGCGGCGAGGAAGATCCCCAGATATTGGATCCGGCGCGACGAAGACCACTTCATGAAGCGCATGGGGCTGCTGAAATGCGACGAGTCCCTGCAGGTGGTCAAGGTGAAGACGGCCTATTACGCCATCCAGAACCTCGCCAGCATCTTCGATTCCGCCATCCGAACGGCGAAGTTCCCCGTCGTCTATCGCGGCGACCTGCTGCCCGGCGCCGTCGCGGCCTACCGTTTCCGTCGCGTCGGCAGCAGCGAGAAGATCCTGGCCTACTGGAACTGCACCAGCCACCCGGAAAACGGCAACGCGCCGGCCGAAGCGACGTTTGTGGCGGACGCCGGCAGCGAGTTCGCCGCGCCGGTGCTGGTGGACGTCGTTACCGGGGCGATCTACGAAGTCGGCAAAGGCGCCGTCGGCAGGACGCGCGACGGCAAGACCTCGTATGCGCTGCCGATCTATGACTCGCCCCTGCTGCTGATGGACGGGAGCCTGACGACAAGGAAGCAGCCATGACGCACGGATCGTTTTTCGGCGTTGCCGCCGTCGCGGCGCTGCTGCTCGGCAATCCCGCTGCGGACAAGCCGGAGATCTGGAGCGAGTGCAGGATCTACCGGGACATCAGCTACGGTCCGCGGCCGGACGAGCAGGGCAAGCGCAGCGGACAGTTCCTCGACCTGATCATGCCCCGGGACGGCGTGAAGGCGGATTCGCCCGTCTACGTCCATGTTCACGGCGGTTCCTGGTGCCAGCAGTACAACAAGGACGATGAGAACCTCTATCTGCTGACGGCCATCGCCCGGAGCGGCTGGCTGGTGGTCAACGCCAACTACAATCTGGCCGACGAGCAGGAGGCCGCGACCGGGAAGCTCGGCGTGACCTTTGACGATATGCTGGCGGACATCGACGCGGTGCTTGGGTTTCTGCGCGACCGGGTGCTGCCGGAGCTGGGAATCGAGGCGAAGGGCGTTGCGCTCGGCGGCTGTTCGGCCGGCGCCCAGCTCGCGCTCGTCGCCGCTGCGCGCAGCCGGCATCCGCTGCCGGTGGCCATGGTGTACGCGCAAGTCCCGCCCGCCGACCTGCTCCATCCCCGCTTCGAGGCGGCCCAGCCCTATTTCCGTCTGCTCGCCAAGGGCGAGGTCCGGCGGTATTCGCCGGTCGAACTGGTCCGGCGCGGCGCACCGCCGGCGGTGGTCGCGGCGATGGGCGGCGACGAACTGGTGCCAACCGACTGCTTCCACCGGCTGACCAATGCGTATCATCGGGCCGGGGTCGAGGTCTCCGCTTCGCTGACGCCCGGCTGCGGCCATGGCGACCTGCCGCGGGAAGTGGAAGCAGACGTGGTGCGGCGCATCAACCGGATGGCGGTGCGCACGGGCCTGGTGAGCCATGCGGCCGGGGAAGGGACGGTACTCTGGCCGCACGGCGAATGCCAGCTCCTGCCGCTGACCGACCGGCGCTGGCCGGGCTGGAAGCTGGACTTCAAGGGCAAGGCGCGCGACCTGTCGGGCGCCAGCTGCCTCGTCTTCTCGGTCTCCAACCGGACGGCTGCGGCGCTGAACGTCACCGCTTCGGTCAAGGGCGTCGTCCGGCAGGGCCAGACGCCCTCGGGCAGCGCGACGCTCGCCCCCGGCAGCGTCGGCGAACTGCGGATCGTCCTGCGCAACATCCCGTGGCGTCTCGACGCGCCGCTGGAACTGGCGGGCATGAACGGCCGTCCGAGCATGGAGGGCGGCTCGACTTTCGACTTGCGCCAGGTGCTGAGCGTCCACCTGTTTGTCGGTCGCGACATGGACCGGAATTCCTTCGCCATCCTCGGCGCCGTCGCCAGCGGCGCTCCGGCCAAGGTCAAGGTCCTGCCGGCCGCGTCGTTCCTGCCGTTTGTGGACGAATACGGGCAGTTCAAGCACGCCGACTGGCCGGGCAAGGTCCGCAGCCTGGAGGAGCTGCGCGCGCCCGACCGGCAGCACGCCGCGAAGTTCGACGCGAAGGACCGCGACCGGTTCGGCGGCTGGCTCGACGGGCCGCAGCTGAAGGCCACGGGGCATTTCCGCACCGCGAAGGTGGACGGCAAATGGTGGCTCGTCACGCCGGATGGGCATCTCTTCTTCTCCCACGGCGTGGACTGCGTCGCCGTCCGGCAGGCCACCGGCGTCAGCCGGCGCGAGAACTATTTCGCATGGCTGCCGGAGCGCGACGATCCGGTCTTCGGCCGGCTCTACGGACGCGCCGACCGTCCGGCGGCCCACGGCTTCTACAAGCAGCCCGAGAACGTCCCGTATGCCACCTTTGACTTCGCGCGCGCCAATATGATCCGCAAGTATGGCGCGAACTGGCGCGAACCGGCCTTTGCCGCCATCCACCGGCGTCTCCGCGAATGGGGCATCAACACCATCGCCAACTGGTCCGACGCCGACATCTACCAACTGCGCCAGACCCCGTATACGGCGTGCCTGGTCACCTGGGGCCGCAAGATCGAAGGTTCGTCCGGCTGGTGGGGCAAGCTGGTCGATCCCTACTCGCCCGAGTTCGAGCAGGGCATCGCGAAATCCGCCAAGGCCGAGGCGAAACGGTCGGGCGAGGATCCGTGGTGCGTCGGCTGGTTCGTGGACAACGAGCTTTCGTGGGGACACACCGACACCGACCTTGCCGTCGCCGCGCTCGTCTCGCCCGCCGCTCAGCCGGTGAAGATCGCCTGCGTGGACGCGCTCAAGGCGAAATACGGCGACATTGAGGCGCTGAACCGGGCCTGGCGCGGCGCATACGCCTCATGGGAGGATCTGCTTGCGCGGACCGACAAGCCGGGCGAGCCTGCCGCCGCCGACCTGAAGCGGCTGCATTATCTGATCGTGGCCAAGTATTTCCGGACGGTTCGCGACGCCATCAAGGCCGCCGCGCCGAACCGGCTCTATCTCGGCGCGCGCATCGCCTGGGGGGCGCCGGTCATCTATTCCACCTGCGCGGAATTCGCCGACGTGGTCAGCGTCAACATCTACAAGCGCACGGTTGCGGACGACCTGCCGCCGGGTTCGGCGGACAAGCCCATGCTGGTCGGCGAGTTCCATTTCGGCGCCCTCGACCGCGGAATGTTCCACACCGGTCTGGTCGCGACGGAAGACCAGACGGACCGGGCCCGCTCCTACATCGAGTACGTAAAGAGCGCCCTCGACCATCCGCGCATGGTCGGCACCCACTACTTCCAGTACATGGACCAGGCCCTGACCGGCCGCGGCGACGGCGAGAACTACGGCATCGGCTTCGTCTCGGTCGCCGACCGGCCTTACGACGAGCTGATCGAGGCCGTGATCCACGTTTCCTCCACGATGTACCGGCAGCGCGGCGGACAGCTGCAGCCGCGCATTCCCCGGTGAAGCCGTCCGCGCTGCCTGTCGCACGGCAGCGCATTGACACGGCGGCTGGGTTCGTGCTATTCTTTCGGGCGTGGGAAAGTCCAGAGTGATCGAAAATCGCACACCCCTTCACGCATCATGTCGCACGTCAACTGGTACACGGTCTGCTTGCTGACGCTTTCCAATCTCGTCATGCTCTATGCCTGGTACGGGCATTTGAAGACGCTGGGAAACGCATCGGTCTGGCAGGCAATCCTCGTGTCGTGGCTCATCGCCCTCGGCGAGTATTGCCTGATGGTGCCGGCGAACCGGATTGGCGTGAAGACGATGTCCCTTGAGCAGCTGAAGATTACGCAGGAGGCGATTGCGCTGCTGACGTTCGTGCCGTTTTCGATCCTGGTCATGAAGCAGCCCGTCACGTGGAACTATGCGGCTGCCGCAGTTTGCATTTTCGGCGCGGTCTATTTCATTTTCCGCGGATAGTGCGAGGCCTGCGCCGCAAAAACGAGAGGAGGTGTCGCTTGTTCGAGCAGTTGATAGCGGCCATTCGCGAGGCGAAGTGCGTCGGCTGTCTTACCGGGGCTGGCGTTTCGACGCTCTGCGGCATCCCCGACTTCCGAGGCCCGCAAGGCCTCTACCGGCAGCCGGACGCCGAGCGGATCTTCGACATCGACTGGTTTGACCGCGATCCGTCCGTCTATTATCGCGGTTGCGCGGAGCTAGTGTACGGACTCGACCGCTTTGTACCCGGGCCCGTGCATCATGCGCTCGTCGTGCTCGAACGGGCGGGGAGGCTCCATGGCATTGCGACGCAAAACATCGACATGCTCCACCAGAAGGCGGGCTCGACCAACGTCTACGAGGCGCACGGTTCGCCGGCCTTGCATCACTGCCGCCGCTGCGGGAACGAGAAGACGTTCGGAGAGATTGTGAAGATGCGGGAAACCGCTGAAGTGCCGCGCTGCAAGTGCGGCGGCGCGTACAAGCCCGACATCACGTTCTTCGGCGAAGCCCTGCCCGAAGCGGCGTTCGCGGCCGCGCAGGACCTGGCGGCGAGGAGCGACGTCTTCCTCGTCCTCGGGACGTCGCTTACGGTCTTTCCGGCGGCGGCGTTGCCCCGGTACGTGCTGCAGGCGGGCGGCAAGGTTTTTGTCGTGAACGCCCAGCCGACGGCGCTCGACGAATATGCGGCGGGCGTCGGCCGCGATCTCGCCGCCTTCGCCGACGCGGTTGCGACCGCATTTGCGTGAAAGGCCGAACCGCTTCGCGATTACGCCTGACGCCAGGGCGCTGACAGGCAGCGCCGCATCCTACCCCCCCCCCCCCCCCCCCCCCCCCACACACACACACACACGCACATTCTCTCTCGATAGAAGCCGCTTCGGCAGAAGCCGCTGTGGTGGCCTCATGATTGCGAAATGAGAAGCTTATGCGGAAATCTTGGCTCAGGCGGGGTATCCTTCGGTTCGACTCGGCGCCTAAAGTTTTTGCGGGAAACTAGCCTGCAAAAAGCTTCTTTTTGGTACAATACCCGGGACGGCGGAGATTGCGATCGGCATGAGAGGCTCCGCCGCGGCAAACGGGCGATGACGGGCGACCGTCACAACCTCATAAGGAGAAGACGATGAAGCTGAAATTGCTGGCCGCGCTGTGCCTCGGCCTGACGGGGGCCGCACTGGCGGCGGACGACACGTTCCTGCTGCAGACGAGGAACACCACGCTGGCGCTTCGCCGCCAGCAGGGCGCGTGGAACGTGGTCCACTACGGCGCGAAGGTCGCTTCGGCGTCCGAGGCGGCGGCGCTGGCCTGGGGGAAGTGGGTCGGCGGCAATACCCTGACGCAGCGGCGCCCCGCCGCCTATGCGGTCTTTGGCGGCGACAAGGACGGCGACTACGGTTTCAACAAGTGGGGCGGCCTGCAGGTGACGCACGCCGACGGCAGCCTGACGCTGCACCTCGTGGGCGAGGCCGTCGAGACCGTACCCGACGAGCCGGGCGCCACGCACATCGTGCTGAAGCAGCAGGATCGCGCCTACCCGTTCCAGGTGATCCAGCATTTGCGCGCGCTGGAGGCGTGCGATGTGATCGAGACGTGGGTGGAACTCAAGAACGGCGAGCCGGGCGCCGTGCGGATCGGCCGCATGGATTCGTTCGCCATGGACTTCCCGCTCCTCGCGAGCGAATTCCGTCTGCAGTACGTGACCGGCCAGTGGGCGGCGGAGGCGCAGCTGCACGAGACGAGCGTGGAGCGCGGACAGACCGTGGCGATCGGCTCGCGCAGCGGCGTGCGCGACGCGTGGGAGAACAACGCGAGCTTCATGCTGACGTGCGGCGAGCAGTCCACCGAGACGACAGGCCGCGTGATCGGCGGCGTGCTCTGCTGGAGCGGGTCGTGGGGCATCAGCGTCCAGCGCGATCAGTGCGACTTCGTCGAGGTGCGCGCCGGCGTTGACACGTCCGCAGGCGCGTACGTGCTCGACGAGGGCAAGTCGATCGTGCTGCCGAAGTTCGCGTTCACTTTCTCCGGCGCGGGCAAGGGGCAGGTTTCCCGCAACATCCACCGCTGGGCGCGCGACTGGCAGCTGCCCAACGGGCACAAGACGCGCCCCGTGCTGCTCAACAGCTGGGAGGGCAGCTATTTCAGCTTCACCGAGAAGGTGCTGCACGACATGATGGACGGCGTGAAGGAGATGGGCGGCGAGCTGTTCGTCCTGGACGACGGCTGGTTCGGCACGGGCAAGTACGCGCGCGACGAAGTCCATCGCGACAGGGTGGGCCTGGGCGACTGGGTCATCAATCCCGAGAAGCTGCCGAACGGACTCGTCGGCCTTAGCGACGAGGCGAAGCGGCGCGGGCTAAAGTTCGGCTTCTGGGTGGAGCCGGAGATGGTGAACACGAACAGCTGGCTCTACGAGGCGCATCCCGACTGGGCGATCCGCGAGCGGAATCGTCCGGTCAACGTCGGCCGCGGCGGCTCGCAGACGGTCCTCGACTTCTCGAACCCCGCCGTAATCGACAACCTCTACGGCCAGCTGGACGCGCTCTACGCCAAGATCCCCGACCTCGCGTACGTCAAGTGGGACGCGAATGCGGACTTCTACAACCTGGGCTCCGCCCATCTCGACGCGGCGCACCAGGCGAACCTGCCGTTCGACTATACCATGGGCCTCTACCGCCTCCTCGCCAGGCTGCGGGCCAAGTATCCGCAGGTGGACATCCAGGCCTGCTCGTCGGGCGGCGGCCGCGTGGACTACGGCTTCCTCAGGTATGCGGACGAGTTCTGGGGCTCGGACGACTCCGACGCGCGCGAGCGTGTGTTCATCCAGTGGGGCGAGAGCCAGTTCTACCCCGCCTGCGCGATCGCCGCGCACGTGACGGACGTGCCGAACCACCAGACGCGCCGCATCACGCCGCTCAAGTACCGCTTCGACGTGGCGATGAGCGCGCGCCTCGGCTTCGAGCTGCACCCGAAGAAGATGTCGGCTGCGGACGTCGCCTTCGCAAAGCAGTGCGTGGCGGACTACAAGCGCATCCGTCCGACCGTCCAGCAGGGCGACCTCTACCGGCTCGTCTCGCCGTACGGCAGCAGCTACGCGGCGCTCATGTACGTGAACGAAGACGCTTCGCACGCGGTGGTGTTCCTGTGGGGCCTGGTGCGCGCCAACTGGAGCGACTACATCCCGCCGCTCGCGTTGCAGGGGCTTGCCGCGGGCAAGTCATACCGGGTGAACGAGATCAATGTCGCCAAGGACAGGCACTGTCGCGTGGACGGCAAGACGCTGGGCGGCCAGGCGCTCATGGCGATGGGCCTGCCGGTGCGGCTGCGCGGCGACTACGATTCGGCCGTCTTCGAACTGACGGCGGAGTGACCGGCAGGCGCCGCAGGTACCCTGCGGGATAGTCCAGCACGCCCACTGCCATTAGTACCCGGCGTGACCTCACGCCGTGGCGGGACCAAGCCGAGTACCCGGCGTGTCCTCACGCCGGGGCAGTCCCCAGCCGAGTACTCGGCGAACTGTTACCGCGCCCCGCAGCGAGGGCGCTGCGGGTACTTTGCTGGTCAGCCCAGCACGCGCACGGCCAATAGTACCCGGCGTGACCCACGCCGTGGCAGGACCAAGCCGAGTACCCGGTGTGACCTCACGCCGGGGCAGGACCAAGCCGAGTACCCGGTGTGACCTCACGCCGGGGCGCAGTCCAGCTCCACCCCGACGATGGTGGAATGAGAATTATCTGCGGAAATCTTGGGGTGCGCGGGGTCGTTGCTTGGCGAGTGCCCCGCAGCGAGGGCGCTGCGGGTACTCTGCGGGTCAGTCCAGTACGCTCGCGGCCATTAGTACCCGGCGTGACCCACGCCGGGGCAGGACCAAGCCGAGTACCCGGCGTGACCTCACGCCGGGGCGCAGTCCAGCGCCCCCGACGATGGTGAAATGAGAATTATCTGCGGAAATCTTGGGGTGTGCGAGGTCGTTGCTTGACGAGCGCCCCGCAGCGAGGGCGCTGCGGGTACTCGGCTGGTCAGCCCGGCACGCTCACGGCATTAGTACCCGGCGTGACCTCACGCCGGGGCGCAGTCCAGCGCCCCCGACGATGGCGAAATGAGAATTATCTGCGGAAATCTTGGGGTGTGTGGGGGCGTTGCTTGACGAGCGCCTCGCAGCGAGGGCGCTGCGGGTACTCTACTGGCCAGCCCAGCACGCTCAAGGCCAATAGTATCCGGCGAGCTGTTACCACGCCCCGCAGCGAGGGCGCTGCGGGTACTTTGCTGGTTAGTCCGGCGCGCTCATGGCCATTAGTACCCGGCGTGTCCTCACGCCGGGGCGGGACTAAGCCGGAGACTATTTGACCGGCTTCGCTCCTGTACGCCGCGCGTCCGCCATCCAAGGCGAGTAAAGCGAATACGGGCGGGGGGTTCAATGCTTGGCAATTCATTCCATTTACCCCCTTGACGGGGGGGGGGGGGGGGGGGGGGGGTGATATACTACTTACGTCCAGAAATTAAACGAGGAGGACTCCTTATGCTGAAGTTGGCTTTGTTCGGCTGTCTGGCGCTGACGGCGGTCAGTTCCGTCCATGCGACCAGTTGCATAATAACCGGAGACACCGATCGCCCCTGCTCCGCCTCGGGCAGCGCCACGTCCGAGGCCGACATGCGCACGGGCAGCGTGCTGGACGGTCTGCGGGCGGCAACGGAGGCCGAACCGTTCGAGGGTCGTGGATGGTCGTTCGGACTTTCCAATCTGCTGTCGGCCCTCGACTGCCTGTCGCGTTCTTATTCCGCAATCTTCATCCGCTAAGGGAATGACGGCGATGAAAACCTTGATGACGGCATTGGCGACCGGATTCGCCGCAGTGGCATTGGCGTCGGGCGTTCCGACGGTCACGAACGTCCGGCTGGTACAGGACGACGAACGGCACAAGGTCAGCATCACGTATGACCTGGACCAGGACGCCGTCGTGACCGTGTCGCTCGAAACGAACGGCGTGGCGGTGGCCGGCGAGCATCTGCAGGGCATGCAGGGCGACGTGGCGAAGCTCGTTTACCGGGGCGTCGGCCGGTCGATCACCTGGCGGCCATGGAAGTTCTGGCCCGAAGGCGGCAAGTTCAAAGGTGAGGTGGCGGCGCGCGTGACGGCGTGGCCCGTCGCCTCGCCCGCGCCGTATCTCGTCGCGGACCTCACCGGGGCGCAGGCGCACCGCTACTATGCGTCGGAGGAGATGCTGCCGGGCGGCGTGACGAACGGCGCATACCGGACGACGAAGATGGTCTTCCGCAAGATTCCGGCGGCAACCGCCTGCTATCGTGCCGGGGCGCCGTCCTGGGAGTCCGGCTACGAGAGTGCGCAGGCCGTGCACTACGTGACGCTGACGAATGACTTCTATCTGGCGATCTTCCCGCTGACCCAGGGCCAGTACATGACGCTGCTCGGCAGCGGGGCGACGAACCCCTCGTCCACGGTCGGCGACGAGCTGCCGGTGGACAACCTGTCGGGTGCGGCGGTGGGAATCCCGTATAACGGCTACTCGACCATTGAAGACAACAAAGTTGAACCGCAGGGAATAATGGCTTCTGCGCGCACAAAAACCGGGATTACGACCTTGCATATTCCTACGCAAGCCGAATGGGAGTTTGCGTGCCGCGCCGGCGACAACGAGTCCGTCTACGGCGGCTACACCTTGGACGAGGTGGCGTGGTATGCCGACAACGCTGAAGGACGGCTTCACCCCGTCGGCCAGAAGCGGGCGAACGCCTTCGGCCTCTACGACATGCTGGGGAACGTTTACGAGCGGACGCGCGACAGCTCCGCACGCGGGGCCTATGCAACCGAACAGATTGCGCCTTTCGAGGGAAATTCTTCGCATGGCAGCTATCAGGTAATGTGCGGTGGCGCTTTCGATTCGTCCGCCTCGGCGGTCCGGCCGGCCGCGTGGACGTCAGGTTCCGACTGGCAGACGCACTACTGGTACTATGTGGCGCCGGGCTTCGGGCTGCGGCTGATGATTCCGCTGAAATAAAAGGGAAAGGAGACTTCGGGACATGAACAGGTTTGCCGGGTTGCTGACGGTCGGGATGGCTCTGCCGGTCTTCGCCGTGCCGCAGATTGCGAATGTCGGGATTGCCTTTGATCAGGACAATTGCAATGTGACGGTGAGCTACGACCTCTCCGAGGATGCGATCGTGACGGTCGAGTTCGAGGTGGACGGGCAGCCCGTGTCCGGGCCGGCCTGCTGGCGGATCTCTGGTGACGTGCACAAGCGGGTGACGGCCGGGGAGGGCCGGACTTTCCGCTGGCGGCCGGATCTCGTCGCGGCCGCCGCTGCGGCCAACACGAAGGTCGCCGTGTGGGCATGGACGGACGCCAATCCGCCGCCGGTCTTCGTGCAGGACCTCTGCATTCATGACGTTGACATGGGGCGGCGCTATTACCAGTCGTTCGCGGACCTGCCGGGAGGAATCCAAGACAAGTTGTACAAAACCACCAAGATGGTTTTCGTGCGCATTCCCGCCAAGGGAGTGACCTGGCAAATGGGGCAGGCGTCCGGCGCGTCGGGCGCAACCCTCCACAAGGTGACGTTCACCTACGACTATTACATGGCCGTCTATCCGCTCACGCAGCGCCAGTACCTGTCGATCGGCAGATGCCATTATAACTACAACCTGACCCACTTGGAGGGCAAGGGCGATGACACGGGTTCTTCCTATACTTGCAACGACGGCGACGATTGGGACGTCTGTCCCGTAGATTACATGTACAAGAGCAAGCTGATCAACATTTGGGACAGCATTGCAAGCGCGCCCTACAAGGTCGAAGGCAATTCGCTGGTCAATGCCTTCCGGGTCATACAAATCGGGACGGACGATGCGGCCGGCACTTCGTCACAGGCCCACATTCCGACCGAAGCGGAGTGGGAATACGCCTGTCGTGCCGGGAACGGCGAGCTGTTGAACGTCGAAGGAGCGGAACTCGATGAAATCGCCTGGCACAGCGGCAATTCGGGCGGGCGGATGCGTCCGGTCGGACTCAAGAAGCCGAATGCCTGGGGGCTTTACGACATGATCGGCAACGTCTGGGAGGTTTGCCGGGACACGTGGACTTCCACCTTGACTTCGGCGGACCAGACGGATCCGGCGAACTATTCCTGGGGGTGGGATCTGGTCTCGCGAGGCGGCGCATTCAATGAAGACGCGGCCAACGTGCATTCGGCGGCGCGGCGTCTGTGCACCAAGCAGACGGCCGAGGGCGTCCGGCTGATGATCAAGATTCCCGATGCGGACTGACACGGAAGGCAAGGAGGATTTCACATGAAGCAAGTTCTGATTTCGTCGTTGTCCTCGCTGGCGGCAACGGTCGCGCTCGCGGCGGCGCCGTCCGTCAGCAACGTCGCGCTGGTGCAGGACGAGGAGAGCCAGGAGCTGACGATCACCTACGATCTCGACGCGGAGGGCATCGTCATCGCGGAGATCTTGACGAACGGGGCGTCCGTCGGCTGGTCGAATCTGCGGTCGATGGCGGGCGCGGTCAACCGCCAGGTCTCGGCGGGGACGGGAAAGCAGATCTGGTGGCGTCCCGACCGGACGTGGCCGGCAGGGGTGAAGCTCGTCGCCGACACGGTGACGGCGCGGGTGACGGCGTACTCGCTGGACGCGCCGCCGGATTATGTCGCGGTGGACGTCACCGGCACGCAGGCCAAGTTCTACTATCCGAACGAGGAGGCGCTGCCCGGCGGGATCGGCGACCGCATCTACCGCACGGACATGATGCTCTTCCGCTTGATCAAGGCGGCGAACGTCACCTTCCGCATGGGCGTGGCGGAGGAATGGGGCTATCAGTATGTCAACGCGAACTACCCGCACAACGTGACGCTGACGAACGATTACTGGCTGGGCGTGTTTCCGGTCACCCAGGGACAGTTCGCCAACGTGCTCCATTTCGGCACCGACACGTGTCGGAGCTACTTTCCGGCGAACATGGCGTCCTACAACGTCACCAACGGCGCGGATGCCGTCCTGTGTCCGGTGGACAACGTGAGCGCGGTGTGCGCGGGTCCCGACTGGGACCTGGCGAAGGACATCGACGACTTTACCGTAGGCTATCATTCGGTCATGTACGCGATTCGCAGCGCGACGGGATTCAGCCGCGCATATCTGCCGACATTGGCCGAGTGGGAGTTCGCGGCCCGCGCCGGCAGCGGGGAGGACCGCGTCTACGAGGGTCATGCCGTGGACGACGTCGCCTGGCACGCGGGGAATTCCGCGGGAAGGCTGCAGCCGGTCGGCTTGAAGCGGCCCAACGCCTGGGGGCTGTACGACCTGTTCGGCAACGTCTGGGAGCGGACGCGCGATTCCGCCGTCCGCACCAAGTACACGACCGATCAGGTGGCGCCGATGGTCGGCAGCACGGACTGGGCGACCGGTTCGACCGGCGGGCGTCAGGCGATGGTCGGCGGGGCGTTCGACACGGATGCGGCTGACATCTGCTTCGCCAAGTCCATCGCCGGGACGGACGACAATCGCAAGCAGTCGGTCGCCTTGCCCGGCTGGGGGTTCCGGGTGATGGTGCCGCTCAAATGACGATGCGCTGGCGGCTGTTGCTTCCGGCGCTGCTGGCGGCGCTGTCGCTCGGCGGTGCCGGTCTGGACGAGCGACGCCTGGCCTGGGCGCATTACGTGGGCTGGACCGTGCCGACGGAGGTTTCCCTGCCGCCGGCCGAGCACTACGAGTTCCCGATGCACGAACGCGGCGGCGCGGCGGCCTTCAGGGACGAGGTGCGGCGCGCGCTGGACATGGGGCTTGACGGGTTCTTCGTCGACGTGATCGTAATGCGGGAGTGGCGTCCGGGGTATTTCCACACCGTCGAGGCGCTGCTCAAGGCGGCGGAGGGCACCGGTTTCATGGTCGCGCCCTGCCTGGACGGGAAAACCGACGTCTCCAACCAAATCGATCAGATCGTATGGATGCTGGAGAAGTTCGGCGGACATCCGAACTATCCGCGCATCGGCGGGAAATACGTGCTCGCCACCTACACCTACCACGAATGGACGCCGGAGGAATGGCAGGCGATGCTCGACGGCTGCGCGGCGGCGTGGTATCCGCTCTATCTGGTCGGCAACGTCAAGCCGGGCTGCGGCGTCCTCACGCCCAAGCGGCTGGCGGCGTATCGCGGGGCGTTCGACGGCTGCTATTCCTTTGCCTACACGGGCGGGGAAACGCTGACGGTCGAGGAGGAGAACAAGGGCGTCGCCGACTGGTGCGCGGCCAACGGCAAGCTCTTCATGCCGTGCGTCCATCCGGGGTACATCGGGTCCTGGCTGAAGGGCCACAACGCCGACTACATCCCCTTCGAGGGCCACGGCAAGTTCCTGCGCGACTTCCGTTCCGCACTGAAGGCCGGGCAGTGGCTGCACTTCACGTCGTGGAACGACAACGTCGAGACGACGCTGCAACCGATGGCCTCCACGCCCGGCAACCGCCAGTTGCTCCGCGCGGCCACGGACTCGTTCAAGCGCCTGCCGCCGTCGGCGGAGAAGATTGACGTGTCGTTCGCCTACCACCGGGAGGAGCTGCCCGGCACGCTCGTGCGCATCGAGGCCGTGCGGCTGCCGGCGCAGGAGGATGGGCCGGCGACCGTTTCCGGACGCCTGGTCGGCAGCGACGGCAAGACGGCCGCAACCCTGTCCGCGCAGAAACTGGCGCACGCCTGGGATCGCGTCGAGTGGCTGGTGCCGTCGGCGGAGCTGCTGCGCAATCCCGAACTGATCCCGGTCTTTTCGCTGAAGACGCCCGCGTCCTCGCGGCAGGGCACGTTTCCCGCGCTGGCCTTCCGCACGCCGTGGATTGAGAACCAGATTACGGTCCATGCGACCTTCGGCAGCCTGGCGGAAGTGCAGAACGAGTTTTCCGTCGTCGGCCGTCCGGGCGGCGTCCGGGCGAACCTGTCGTTTTCCGCGCCGGCGCCGGTCCGGCGCGCGATCCTCTACCGCAACGACCGTCCGTGCGGACAGTTCCGCGCACAGCCGCAGGCTGCGGGCTGCGCGGGGCTGCCGCTGCTGCTGAGGGGCGCGTGCCACTTCGAGCTGTCCGTCCCCGGCGGACGCGTCATCGCCGCGACCCGGCGTGGCCGGGAAAGGGGCTATGACGGTTTCGACTGGGACGAACACCAGGTTGTCTGCCATCCGACCGCCCTGAACGCCGATGCCGTCGCCGTCTGGCTCGAAGGTGCGCCGGAGACGGAAGCCGTCTTCACTACTGACGTCGGCGACGAACGGCGCATCCGGCTGGGCGAGCTGGCGAAGACGCGTCGGCTCGCGTTGCGGAACGGGAAGCTGACGGCGCAGACTTTCCCGGACTGCACGTTGCGCGAATTGCCGACGCTGGACTTGTCGCAGGGCGCTTTGGCGTTGGCGCTTTTCGACCGTTCGCCGGTTCCGTCCGATGCGTTCTACGTGCGGTTCGAGTTGGCGGACGGTCGCGTCAGCGAGACGTCGCGCATACGCCCCTTCAATCCCAAGCCCAAGATGCGCAACCGTCCACTGCTCGAAACGTCCGTGACCATGGAGACGCACGCCGGGGCGGAAGGGCTGCCGGGAATCGCCCCCAAGGTCGTCTATCGCGAGTATCTCACGCCGGAAGGGGAAATGCCGGTCCGGGGCACACGGCGGCTTGAGCGAGCGATGTCCGACGCGGTGCTGCGCCGGGAGTTCTGGCCGTTGGAGAAAGACGGTCGCAGCATCGTCTCCGACCGTTGGGCGTTCACGGACGAGGCGTCGTTCGGCCTCGGCCCGGACGGCCGTCGCGGGCTGCGTCTCGGCGGAAATGCGAAGGACACCGTCAAACTGCCGCTGATGATGTGGCCGCAGGACACTGCCGTAGTCAAGTTTGACCTCGCGCCTGCGAGGTTGTGCGCGGCGCCGATCATCCGGCGCGTCGGCTACGGTCCGGCGTTTACGCTGCGAATGCTGAGCGATGGCATCCTGGAGGCGACTTGGAGTGGTGTCGGCAGCAATGGCGTCTGGGATGTCAAGCCGGCAAAGGTGGCGAAGATTGTCTCGTCCGTCCCGCTTGAGGCCGGGAAATGGACCAGCGTCCGGTTGGAGTATGATTTGGCCGAATTGAAGCTGTCTTTGGACGGGCGGGAAGTCGCGCGGGGCGCTTGTCCGCCGTTTCGCGCCTATGGGCCCAATTCCGTCTTCCTCGGCGGCGACGGGTTTGAAGGCCATGTCGCACGCTTGTCGATTCGCCCGTAGGGGGCGGCCCGGGGGAGATGCACCGGTCGGCGGCCAGGCAAAGTGTCTCGCCGCCTAACGATGCGGGCAACTCGCCCTTCATGCGCGTCAGGGTGAGAGGCCGGTCCCCTCGCTCCTGCCGTCCGGCATCAGGTCGGGCGGGAGTTCGGTGAAAAGCCCGGGGTTGGGCTGGGGCCCGAGTTCATATTCGAGCAGCAGGCCTTCGGGGGCGGTGAGTTCGGCGGTGGTGATCCAGGCGCGCTGGAGTTCGCGTCCGTTCAGCCTGGCCGATTGCAGGTAGACGTTCCGCGGGTCCGACGCGCCCCTGGCCCTTATCGTCAGCCGCCCGGGGCCATTGGCGCAGGGCAGGGAAAATTCCTCGAAGAGCGGCGAGGTGAGGAGCCAGATGCCCGATCCCGGGGCGACGGGATGGAGGCCGATCGCCGAGAGCACGTACCAGGCGCTCATCTGGCCCACGTCGTCATTGCCGCAAAGTCCGCGGACGTCGTCGCCGTAGGCCAGGTCGAGAATGCGCCGGGTCCATTTCTGCGTCAGCCAGGGGCGCGCGCAGTAGGCGAAGAGGTAGGCGATGTGGTGGGAAGGCTCGTTGGGATGGTTGTAGTAGTCGCCCCAGAGAAAATCGTCCGGCGCCCGTTCGAAGAAGTCGTTCAGCCGGTCGCCGAACTGGTCCCTGCCGCCCATCAGGCGGATCAGCCCGTAAACGTCGTGGGGGACGAACCAGCCTTGCTGGAGCGGGTTCGACTCGACCGTGCCCTGATGGCAATGGTTGGTAGCTCCATGCCATTCGAGCCACGTGCCGTCGGCGCGGCGTGCGCGCAGCGACCCGACCGCCTCGCACCAGAGGTTGGTGTAGCCGCGCGAGCGCGCATAGAAGCGGCGGGCGACGGCCTGTTCGCCGAGCCGTTCCGCGAAACGCGCCACGCACCAGTCGTCGTAGCAGTATTCGAGCGAATCGGAAAGCGAGCCGTCGGCGTAGCCGGCCTCGCCGTTGCCGCGCCGGCGGGTGGTTTCGAGCATCATCGCCAGCGCCTTGCGCTCGTCGAACGCACCGCCGGCGTCCTGCAGCTGAAGCATGACCGGGAACAGGGGATTGCCGACCATGCAGTTGGAGGGACAGCCGAAAAGGTCCCATACCGGCAGCGTGTCGCGCTTGCCGCTTTCCATCACGTTCATCATGGATACGACCGTCTCTTCGACTATCCGCAGATTGGTCAGCGACAGGAGCGGCATTTGGCTGCGGAAGACGTCCCAGCCCGAGAACACCGTCCGTTGCTGGCGGAAGCCGCGCGGCAGCGGGGCGTTCACCTCCCGGGGGTCGAGCGAGGCGTGGTAAAGGGCGGTGGCGAAGATCCGCCGCTGGCGCGGCGTGCCGCCCCTGACGCGCATGCCGCCGAACACCTCCCGTTGCCAGGCCGCGCGCGCGAGCCGTCGGCAGCGGTCGAAATCCATCGCCGTGCCGTCGTCGTCCGCCAGCGGCGAGCGCGTCACCGGTCCGTCGAAGGCGACGCGCAGGGCGAGCGTCACCTGTTCGCCCTGCCGGGTGGGGAAGCGCGCGTGCAGCACGAGATTGGAGTTCCCGCCCGTAAGCGCGCGCGCGGAGAGCGGACGCGAGATGGCGCCGCGGAAGTGGAGCGTGTAGTCCACGCCGCCCTGTCCGCGGCCCCAGCCGCCGTCGCGGTGGTCGCAGACGATCGAGCCGTGGAACTCGCGCTCGGAATCGAAGCGGAGTTCCTGGCGCGAGAAAAGCTTCGCGCGCCGGAGTTCGCCGATGCGCCGGGCGAGATCGATCTTCAGTTCCGCCGCCGGATTCTCCGGATAGGTGAAGCGGATGAAGCCGAGGTCGCGGAAAGCCGTCAGCTCCGCGCGTACGCGGCAGTCGTCGAGCAGTACGGCGTAATAGCCGGCCCGGGCGACTTCGTGGGAATGGCGGAAGCGCGAAGCGCATTCGGCGGGCATCACCTGAAAATTCCCGAGGTCCCCGTACCAGCCCACGCCGCTCAGATGCAGGAAGCTGAAGCCCTCGATCGTCTCGTGGTGGTAGGAGTAGCCCGAACCGTTGTCGCCGCCGGTTATCGTGTCGGGCGAGAGCTGCACCATGCCGAAGGGCGACGCGGCGCCGGGAAAGGTTTTGCCGAGGCCGTGTCCGCCATAGCCCTCAAGCGTTATCGCGCCGATCATCGGATCGACGCAATCGACGAGTTCGGCTTCGCCGTCCGCCGCCGGTCCGGCCCATGCGGTCGTCGCCGCGACCAGCGCCGGCAGGCAGGCGCACCTGAGCTTGAGGTTCCTCAAGCGAAAAAATGCGGTGTTCATCGGTAGGTTCGTGGTTGTTCTGGAAAACGGCGGGCGATTCGTTCCGGCGGCGGGGCGAGAGGGGGCTTTGCGGCCGTGCCGGCCCGCCAGATGGCGCGCACGAGATTGATGTGGTACAAGTCGGGCACGGGGATGCCCAGAACTTCGACGACAGATCCCGTTTCCGGCAGGGCGGACCCGACCAGGCGAACATGCAGGATGGCGCCCGATGCGTCGGCGAGAATCACGTTTCCGTTGCGAAAGGCCGCCCGGACGAGGCCGACGGTGCGATGGATGGCAGCAAGGCAAAACACAGGCCGAATTATAGCAAATTCGCAAGATGAAGGTGGTTTTGCGGCATCCGTAAAATTACGGGGGTCACAAGAGTCGATTGAAGAAGTAAGTGGGCAGTGGCGGCGGAGAAACCTGG